>NZ_KV830170.1:0-86192 GCF_001836705.1 Neisseria sp. HMSC061B04 | reverse complement strand
GCCTAGCATAACTGCTAATCTACGTCAGCCCCTATTTTATTTATATTGGAAGAATGAGTAGTCAGTTTTCAGAAGGAATCAAATCATGACCGATTCGGAAAAGAAGCCCAATGGAGACGATTTGAAGACTGGATAATCCGTTGTGTAACTAGCAAGGGAGAGGAAACAATTTAAAATCAAATTGTTTACGAATTATAAAAGGCCGTCTGAAAATTGAATTTCAGACGGCCTTTAGTTTCTTTATAAGGTCGTTCGTATCATCAGAAACGATAGTTCACACCCAAGGCAAACTCGCGGCCGCGTTCGTAGAATGGGACGCGTCCGTTGCCGTCGGGGAAGCGTTGGCTGTGCGAACGGTATTGCTTGTTGCCGATGTTGTTGACGGCGAAGTTGACGTTCAGGTTGTCTTTTTTCAGCGGCTGCCAGTTGGCGTAGATGTCGTGTACGCCGTAACCGGCTTTCTTGCCGTGTATCGTGCCTTGTCCGCGGGCGACGTCGGTGTATTTCACGCTTTGGGCGTAGCGGCCGCGCCAGCCGATTTCGAGTTTGGGGTTTTCAAACTGGTAAGACAGACCGGTCAGCCATTGGCGGCCGGTGTTCCAGAAGGTGAACGAGCTTTCGTGGTCTTCTGCTTGAATCGGGCTTTCGCCGTAGTACATTTCGCCGTTCAGACGGGGTTTGACGTAGGACACGCCGGCGCGCGCGGTCAGACCGCCCCAGCGATAGGATGCGTCAAGTTCATAGCCGTAGGTTTTGAGCGTGCCGCCGTTGTAAATCTTGCCGCGTTCGGTGATGGAGGCGGTGTTGTTGTTGATTTTTGCCCAACGATAGACGATGAGGTCTTTGATGCGTTGGTGGAACACGCTGCCGCTGACGTTGAAGTTGTCGTTGCGCCATTTGAAGCCCAATTCGGCACGGCGGGCGGTTTCAGCTTTGAGGTTGCTGTCCAAATCGGCGGCAGCGCCTGCACGTTCGTTAGCCAACAGGGCTTCGTTCAGGCGGGGCGCACGGCTTGCCTGATTGAGGTTTGCCAAGAGGGAGAAATTGTCGTTGATGTCCCAAATCGCGCTGATACTGGGGTTGAGCTGACCGTGCGACGCGCTTTGTTTGCTGGCGGCGTTGTATTTGAAATGGTCGTAACGCAGGCCGGTGGTCAGGGTAACGGGGTGCAGGTTCCAAATGCCTTCCGCGTACACGCCATATTCAGCCTTTTTCTCTTTGTCGCGGTCATACAGGCCGAGAATTTTCAGCCATGCTCCTTTGTCAGAAGGCTCGGAGGTTTCGTGGCGGTAGTTGACGCCGTATTTCACCATGTGTCCGTCGCCGAAGGAGCTGGCGAGGTTCAGATTCGCGCCGGTCGCTTTGATTTTGCTTAGTTCAAGCTGACCGATGGGAACGCCGCCTTGCGCCGTGCCGGAAGCTTGGGCTTTTGGAGAAGGAGCGCCTTTAGGCGGTTTGGTGTCGTCGGTATTGATTTGGAAGACGTTGGCGTCGATTTTGTCGATAAAGCCGACGTTGCGGCCACGGTATTCCAGATTGTAGGTCTGCTCTTTTTGATAAGTGCCGTCCACGCCGATGTAGCTGTCAACGTTTTGGAACTCGGCTTTGTCGGTGCGGTTCCCTTTTTGGTATTCCTGACGGTAGGTCAGGCGGATGCCGTGGTCGTCGTTGAAATCGTAGCCGAGTTTGGCGAGGTAGCTGTGCTGTTTCAGACGACTGCCGAGGTTGACATTGCCGTTGCCGTCTTTGTAGTCACGGTTGTTGAGGAAGTTGCCTGCAAACAGGGCATCGAAGCCGTTTTGATAGCCGTAAACCGCTGCGCTGCCGGTTGAGCCTTTATTGCTGCTCAAGCCTGCGCCCAGTTTGAAACCGAAAGGTTTGCCTTCGGTCAGCAGGTCTTTTGCGTCAACCGTTGTTACACGGATGGTACCGCCGACCGCACCCAAACCCGCGCTCGCCGCGCCCGTACCTTTTTCGACGTTGATGCTTTTCACCAAAGCAGGATCAAGCTGGAAGCGGCTTTGGTGGTGGAAGATTTTTGTGGATTGGCTGGTGTTGTCGACTTCTAGGTTAATTTTGTCTTCACCAACGCCGCGGATGCTGTAAAACTGCGCCACGCCGTTGCCGCCACCGACATCCATACCGATTTGGTCTTTCATGACTTGTTTTAAATCGGTCGAAATTTCGCGGTCGAGCTGGTTGCGGGTTACACGAGTCGGTACGGCAGTACCGGTGACCTTAATTTCATTCAGCTCGGCAGTTTCTGCGGGTTGCAAATTTTCGGCATGAGCGAAGCCTGTTGATAGTGCGAGTGTAATGAGACTAAGGTGGAATACAGGAAAAGAGGTTTTATTCATGATTTTTCCCAAGGAATAAAAAAATTGACCGTTTATTCTAATTATTTTAATAATGATTATCAAACTACAAATAAATGTAAAAGAACATATTGGTCTCATTTTGATTTGTAGTTTGGATATTTTTATAAATATCAATTGGTTTATTTATGGTTAAATTTTGTAAAACTATTTTGAGAGAAAATATGTTGAGGCTTACTTTTTTGAAACTGAAGAAAAGGGATGAGTTGAATATTTATCGATGATAAATATTGTGCATAAGTGTTTTAAAAGGCCGTCTGAAAAGTGTTTTTCAGACGGCCTTTAAGTTTAACAAGCTTAACTATGCAGTTTGTGAGGCTTGTTTATTTGGAAGGTGGTTGGGCATATCCATTATCGGCTGGGAATGCGTCAGGTTCGCTATTTTTTTGCGTCGGATCGTATAGTTCAAAAATCGCTGTACCAATTACACCGGTGTTGTTGATGGAACCTTTATCCGAGTTTGCAGCGTAAGAGTCTTCTGGATTGCTGAATACAAAAGATGCTACAGCATCGTCACTTTTACGGAAACCTTCGATTACCAGTGAATCATGTGGGTACAAAACATAGCCATCTGAGTATCTGCTGGCTGCTTGGCCTGAGACGACATCCAAACCATCCACGCTGGCTATGATTTCCAAAGTTTTATTACTATTGTTCTTATAAACCAAACGGTATGACTGGCCGTCTTTTCCTTGTAAAAAGTAGTTGCTGCCGTCGCGGAAGATTGGAAACAGGTCGCCATTGTCAGATTGTACGGATAATTCTACTTTGCCTGCGGCTAAAGAAATCGAGTTGATTTTTTTACCGCGATAATCTTTAGCAGAGTAATTCAATACGCCTTCTGCCAAAGGGTTTTTAGTAACACGGCGCAAATCTACGGAATGAACGGAAGACTGAACTTCATCTCCCCAGCTGGTTCCTAGTTTTTCTGCTGTTTCTACGCTTTGGTTAGCCATTTCTGATTCGGCTGCTGCAGGAGCTTCGGACGAGGGGGATTGTTGAGAACAAGCAGCCAAAATTGCAGCCAACAGCATTGGCAGCCACAATTTAAATTTTATTTTGAACATAATCGCTCCTGAGATAATTTAATGGGTTAACAATTTGAATACGTTAGATAATATGAAAATTATCCGTATTCTATCCTATTAATCTAATTGGGTAGAAAGCCGGGCTGTAAAAACAAGATAAATTATTTATAGTAATTAAAACATAATGGGATATCTCGAACCGATTTGAAAATAAACCGGACTTAGATTTTATAAGTTTGTATAGCAGATTAATCTGTTTCCATATAAAAAGGCCGTCTGAAAAGTATTTTTCAGACGGCCTAAATATTTATGTTTTACAGTAAAGGACTCATCAGGCGGACGGCATTTTCTACGAGGCCGCGGAGTTTGGAGCGTTGTTGCCATGATTTGATGGCAATGTAGCTGCTGTTTTTAAGGTAGCTGCGCTGTAGGTGGCAGATTTGTTTAGTGGTATCGCGATCGTAGATGGCGAGGCTGATTTCGAGGTTGAGGAAGAAGCTGCGCATATCCATGTTGACCGTGCCGAAGAGGGAGTAGTCTTCGTCAATGGTCATGGTTTTGGCATGTAGAAGACCGCCTTCAAACATGGCGATCTTGACACCGGCTTCCAGCAACATAGGGTAGTAGGCGCGTGAGGCATAGCGTACCATCAGTGAATCGACTTTGGCAGGCAGTATCAGGGTCACTTTGACGCCACGTTTGGCGGCAACGGTTAACGCCATGAGAAGCGGCTCGTCGGGGACAAAGTAGGGAGTAGTAATCGTGATTTGTTTGGTGGCGGCATAGATGGCGCTGATGATGGTTTCGTAGATAACGAAGCTGCTTTGCTCTGGGGCGGATGGAATGATTTGGGCAACAATATCGCCTTGCTGCATTTTTTCAGGAAGGATTTTGGGCAGCAGGCTTTGGGCTTGGTTGAGGTATGTTTGTACGTTTTGGAGGTTTTCATCGGTTTCGACGGCGAGGTCGGCGAAGAAGACGGCAGACAGTTCCAAAACCATAGGCCCTGTACAGCGCATCATGGCATCGACCCATTCTCCGACGCCAGAGTTTTGTTTGAAATAGCGCGGGTCGACAAGGTTGAAGCTGCCGGTGTAACCGATTTTGCTGTCGATAACGAGGATTTTGCGGTGGTTGCGTAGGTCGGTGCGTGTGAATAATGTACGCCAGATGCCGACAGGTAAGGAGGTATGTACTTCAATACCTGCTTTGCGCAATTTCTCTACCCAATCGCTTTCAAGAAAGCTCCTGCTGCCGACGGCATCGGCCAGTATGGAGCAGTCTACGCCTCTGGCTTTGGCAGCAAGGATTTCATTTAGAATTTCTTCGATGCGGCCTTTGGGCTCGATAATGTAAAAGGCCAACAGGCAGGAATGGGCTGCGGCGCGTATGTCTGTAAGCATACTATCGATGATGGCATCGGTGGTCGAGAGTAGGCTCATGGCGTTGCCTTTGGTGGCACCCAGCCCCGTTCCTTTTTCGGCAACTTTACTGATGCCGTGGTAACGTGATTTGACTTGGTCGGCAATGTCGAGATAGATATCGGCTAGGTGGGCGGCGGCAAAGTTGTGGTAGAAGCGGTACATTTCGCCGGTACGTTTGGCGCGGGCCGTGCCGAGACGAGGCTCGCCGATAAGGATGTAGGCGATGGTTCCGAACACGGGGAAAAGGAAGAGGATAATCAGCCAGGCAAAGGTTGAGCCGATGTTTTTTTGTTTGTACAACACGCGCAGCATGCAGACGAGTGCGGCGCAGGTGTGGGCGAAGATAAAAATTTCGGTCCAAGTGATGTCTTTTAAGAAATTCATATTCGGTAGGGATTGGTTAAGTTTTTAAATTTGAAGGTTGAGGCCGACAAGCTACAAATATTAAGTATATAGAAAAACCGTCTGAAAACAAATTTACACGATAATTGTGTTTTTGTTTTCAGACGGCCTTTGCGTTGTTTCCATTAACGGTGATACTGACGGGACAATTCGTGTACGGTATCGACCAGAATTTTGGCGTGTTCGGGGTCGGCGTGTTGGTTGATGCCGTGTCCGAGGTTGAAGACATGGCCGCTGCCGTGTCCGTAGTCGGCAAGGATGCGCGCGACTTCGGTGCGGATAGATTCCGGTGTTCCAAAGAGGGCAAACGGGTCGAAGTTGCCTTGCAGGGCAACTTGTTCGCCAACGCGACGGCGGGCTTCACCAATGTTGCAGGTCCAGTCCAAGCCCAATGCGTCTGCGCCGATTTCCGCCATGCTTTCCAGCCATAAGCCGCCGCCTTTGGCAAATACGATAACAGGCACGCAGCGGCCTTCGTTTTCGCGTTTGAGTCCGGCAACGATTTGTCGGATGTACTTCAGGCTGAATTCTTTAAATGCGGTATCGCTCAACACGCCGCCCCAAGTGTCGAAAATTTGTACGGCTTGTGCACCGGCATCGATTTGGGCGTTGAGATAAGCGGTGACGGCTTGGGCATTGGTGTCGAGGATTTTATGCAGCAAATCAGGACGCGAATACATCATGGTTTTGATGGTGCGGAATTCTTTGCTGCTGCCGCCTTCAACCATGTAGCAGGCGAGTGTGAACGGGCTGCCGGAGAAGCCGATGAGTGGCACGCGGCCGTCCAGTGCTTTACGGATGGAAGTTACGGCATCAAAGACGTATTGCAGTTTTTCCATGTCGGGAACTTGCAGTTTGGCGATGTCGGCTTCGTGTTGCAAGGCACGTTCAAATTTCGGGCCTTCCCCTTCGGCAAAATACAGACCCAAACCCATGGCGTCGGGAACGGTCAGAATATCGGAAAACAGGATTGCTGCGTCCAGATCAAAACGTTCTAAAGGCTGGATGGTAACTTCGGTTGCCAGCTCGGTGTTTTTGCACAAATCGAGAAAGCTGCCTGCGCGCGCGCGCGTGGCTTTGTATTCAGGCAGATAGCGTCCGGCTTGGCGCATCATCCAAATGGGCGTGTATTCGACAGGCTGTTTGAGCAGGGCGCGGAGGAAAGTATCGTTTTTCAGAGCAGTCATGATAAATAGGCTTTCTGATTTGGTGTGTTGGAACAAAGTTCAGACGGCCTTAGTTGTTTATTCAGGCCGTCTGAAATGATTAAATGGTTGGTTTAGTTGTAGATTTCATGTTGTCGCTTAATGCGAAATCAGCACATCAATTGGGTTGAGGAAGGGCTGACGGATGTTCTTCTTCAGCCACGCTTTCCAAAACCAGATTGCGTTGTTCTTGCGCTTTTTGAGGCTGATCGGTTTCATCAAATACACGAGCCAAAACCAAATGCGCAGATACGCTGGGTTGCAGGGCGATGCTGGCTTCGAGGTAGCCTTGGGCTTTGCCCCAAAGTTTGCGGCCGTAAGCCAGTTGGCCAAGATACATCAACAGTAGCGCATTGTTCGGTTGTTCCTGCAGCCAAGAATCTGCCAAATCGATGGCTTTTTGCTGGTCGCGCTCGCTTAGGAAACGAACGGATTCGACAAATACTTCCAAAAGCTCGGGCTGGCGGTTTTGCGGATAATGGGTTTTTACCCATTTGACCGCTTCGGCATACAAGCCCAAACGCTCGTATTTTTCGGCAATCGCGACGCACAATTCGCCAGATTTCACACTTTCGGGAATCTGTTTCAAACAGGCTTTCAGACGGCCTGCATCGGTTACTTCGCTCAAGAGGCGGCGATATGCCCAGTTTTGATACTGTTCTGCTTCGTAATCGTTGATGGCGCCGGCTTTGACCAGTTTTTCCGCTTTTGCCAAGACATCTGAAGCATCGCCGTGATCAAAGGCATAACGCAATTGCAGGCGCACCAAGCGGCTCAAGTTGCCGTTGATTTTTGCTGCGGCTTCAAGGTTTTGTGCGGCAGTCGGATAATCGCGGCGGCCCAGTGCGGATTCTGCCAGCAAAAGATGACGGGAAAGCTGTTGTTTTTGCGGAAGGTGTTCGATTTCGTGCAGGTAGCGGTCGCGCAGTTCAAAGTTTTCCATTTGGTCGGCCGCGTGCGCGCCCAACATCAAAGCCAGGGTGCGGTTGTCGCCGGCTTCTTTGTTTTGCAAGACTTTGGCGGCTTCTTGTTCGGCTTTTTCAAAACGGCCTTCAAAATATGCCAAACCTGCACTGTTCAAAGAGGCAGAAGCCTGACGGCCTTTGCGGGCAATGCCGAATCGTTGCATACGTGCCGGAAGGTTCAAGAGGCCGAACACGAATTTAATCAGGAAATACAAGACGAATACGCTCAACAGCAGGCCTAAAACAAAGGCATGCAGATTGATGCGCAGCATGGTTTGCTCAACTACGACGTACACGTTGCCTGTATAAATGCCGGAAGCCAACGCTAAACCGACGGCGGCGGCAAACAGAATGACAATCCAAACGACGGTTTTCATGCTTGCTCTCCTTTAATTTTGGCAGCAGGCTTGGTTTGGTTTTGTGGTTTGGCAGCTTCGGCAGCCGGTTCTTTTTTGTTTTCAGACGGCAAGGCAGGTGCTTCCAGAGATTGAGGGGCAGAAGCGGCAGCCGGTGCGGCAGTTGTGGCTTGCTCGGTAGCTGCCGCCGGAGCGGAAGCGGTTTTCTCGGCAGCTTGGGTTGGTGCGGCCTCTTCGGCTGTCATTTGTGTACGCGAACCTTCTTGATAAGCGCGAACGGCGCTCAAGCTGGCTTTCAGGCTGTCGTCTGAAATCATGCGGACATCAAGGGCTTTGAGTTCGGCCAACTCTTTCAGCCATGACTGGGTAGCAGGGGATTTGCTGTCGAAGTATTGTTTTACGGTCGCTTCAACATTGTTCAAATCGCTTTGATACACTTCGCCGTTGTGTTGCAACAGGGCAATGCGCGCATCCAAAAGGCGAAGGCGCAGGTTTTCGCGGATGAAGTAGGTTTGTTCGGGCGAAATCAACATGGCGTCGTTGCTGTCCAGATGACGGACTTCAACCAAACCTTTGAGGGCATTGAGGGATTTTTCCCATGTGTTTTCCCACCAAGTTCCTGAATGGGCGGTTTCGACAGGTGCGGCACCCGGTTTCAATACGCCGTCCAAGACCAAAGGCAGGCCGGAAATGGCGGTTTCCAAACGGTCGATACGCAAGGCGGTAGCGGAAATATCGACATAAGGACGGTTTTTCAGCGCGGCCAAATCATTGCTGATGGCTTGTTTGACGGGGATAAGCTCGGGCTGGTCAAAACGGCTTAAACGGCTGTCGATGTGTTCCAATACGCTGACCGCGCCTTGGAGGTTGCCTGACAGCATCAATTGTTGCGAAGCCGTGTTCAACATGGATTCGGCTTCATCAACCAGCCAGTTGACACGGCCTTTGAGCAGCTCTTGATAAGCTTTTTGCGTTTGCAGAATTTGATCGCTATTGCTTTTTTGACCGTTGTTCAAGCGGTCTAACTCGGCCTGAATAGCGGTTTGGCGGTTGAGGTTGTCTTTTAAAAGGCTGGCGTTTTCAGACTCGTCCAACGCAGCTTTGTCGATTTTTTGATTGAATTCGAGCTCTTGGTTTTTTAAAACATTTTGACCCTGTACAAACAGGAATCCGCTCGCGCCCAAGCCAAGCAGTGCCAAGACGGTTGCACCTGCGGCCAAGGCTTTGCCGCCGGATTGTTTGATGATGACAGGGGCGTTGTTTTGTGGGAGATTGTTGGACTCGGGCATGCTCGCCTCCACTTGCTGAGGTTGGGTAGGTTTGATTGGTTCAGATGGCCTGGTGTTTTCAGAACGTTCAGGCGCCGGTGCTGCCGTATTGGCAACTTGTCGGGTATCTTTATTGTCTTCGACTTGGTTCACTGCTTGGCTCCTTTGTGGCATGGATGAAAGTGCAGCGGATAGAGAAGTGACGGTTTCTACATGTTTGGCACCGACGATGCGAAGCGCATCGGCAATACGTGGATGGTGGGTAAAGTATAGCAAGGATTCGAAGAATCGGGAAAATTGCGGCGGAATCTGATGGAAAAATTCGCGCGCGAGTTCGCCGGATGTGACGTAGGCGGCGGCGATGTCTTCGGTTTTAAAGTTTTGCCAATCGATGGCGTGTGGCCGTCTGAAATAGATTTCGGCGATGTCGATTTGGAAACCCAATTCGGTCAGTTTGTCTGCTAGAAAATCACGGCCGCCATGACCTCGAATGATTAAAACTCGGGCATTGGGTGGCAGGTTTTTCCAAATAGGCATTCTCAAGACGGCTTCGCTGTCGTTGCCGTCTTCGGGAGAGAATACGGGATAGGGGGAGAATTGTGCCAAAGTATGTTGGCTGGTTTGGCCGACAGTAATGTGTGCTCTGGGGCCGTCTGAAAAGTTCAAGTGCGGCGCTGCGGTTTCAATAGCGGTGGGGCTGACCCAAAACACGACATCGGCTTGCTTAAATTGTTCGGGAAGTTTGTTTAGTGCCGAACGGTCTGCCTCTATTTCGATCGGACTCAATACTTGAGCCTGCCAACCGGCTGCATGGCAGGTTTGGATATCTTGTTGCGGACGGTTGGACGGACGGATAATGAGTAGAGTAGGCATAATGTGGGATAAATTATTAAGGTTTTAGGCCGTCTGAAAGAAGGGTTTCAGACGGCCTGTTGCCGGGGATACGTTATTGATCGACGAATGCGCGCTCAATCAGGTAGTCACCGCGGACACCGGTTTTCGGAGAAACGGTCAGGCCGAATCCGTCCAAGACGTTGCAGGTGTCTTTCAACATGGCAGGGCTGCCGCACAACATGGCGCGGTCGTCTTGCGGATTGATTTTAGGCAGGCCGATGTCTTCAAAGAGTTTGCCGCTGCGCATCAAATCGGTCAGACGGCCGTGGTGTACATAGTCTTCGCGTGAAACAATCGGGTAGTAAATCAATTTTTCTTTAACCAAATCGCCCAAGTATTCGTGTTCGGGCAATTCTTTGGTAAAGCGGTCGTAGTATGCCAAGTCTTTTTTGTAGCGTACGCCGTGAACCAAGATGATTTTTTCGAATTGCTCGTAAATTTCAGGGTCTTTGGTAATGCTCAAGAAAGGGGCGATGCCGGTACCGGTGCTCAAGAGGTAGAGGTGTTTGCCCGGATTCAGGTCGCCGGCAACCAGTGTACCGGTCGGTTTTTTACTGATGAGGACATCATCGCCGACTTTAAGGTGTTGCAGGCGGCTGGTCAATGGGCCGTCTTGTACTTTAATGCTGAAAAATTCCAGATGCTCTTCCCAGTTGGCGGAAGCCACGCTGTATGCGCGCATCAGCGGTTTGCCGTCAACCATCAGGCCGACCATGACGAACTGGCCGTTTTCAAAGCGCAAAGATTCGTCACGGGTGCAGGTAAAAGTGAAGTAAGCGTCGGTCCAGTGGTGTACGGACAAGACTTTCTGGGTATTGAATGCTGCCATTGATATTTCCTGTCGGATAAGGCCGTCTGAATAGGATAAGTCGGGGCGGCCGAGGTTAATAAAAAGAGTGGAATACGGCTTCAGCTACTTGCTCGCCGGTACGGCTGATTTTTCGCTGAGGCTGTGCAGGTCGGCATAGCGTCCGCCTGCGCTGATTAATTCTTGGTGTGTGCCTTGTTCGACGACATTGCCTTCATGCATGACAACGATGTTGTCGGCTTTTTCGATGGTAGAAAGTCGGTGGGCAATCACCAAAGTGGTACGGTTTTGCATCAGGTTTTCCAATGCGGTTTGTACCAAACGTTCGGATTCATTATCCAATGCGCTGGTGGCTTCGTCCAAAATTAAAATCGGCGCGTTTTTCAAAAGCGCACGCGCGATGGCGAGGCGTTGACGTTGGCCGCCGGACAGTTTTAAACCGTTTTCGCCGACTTCAGTGTGCAGGCCTTGCGGCATTTTTTGGATAAATTCCCAAGCATTGGCTGCTTTTGCGGCATTGATAATTTCTTCTTCGCTAAATTTGTCAGCTTGTGCATAGGCAATGTTTTCAGCAATCGTACCATTAAACAGGACAACGTTTTGGCTGACGAATGCCATGCGGCTGCGCAAGCTTTCGAGCGTATATTCATTGATGTTGATGCCGCCGATCAAGATCTCGCCCTCATTGGGATTGAGGAAGCGCGGCAACATATTGGCCAAGGTGGTTTTGCCGCAACCCGATGCGCCGACCAATGCAGTCACTTTGCCTTGCGGCACAAGCAGGTTGATGTGGTTCAAGCTGTTGCGTTCGGCTTCGGGATAGCGGTGTACAACATCGCAAAATTCGATATCGCCAGGGTTTGGGCTGAGGATTTGTTTGCCTTCGTTGCTTTCTTCGGGTTGATCCAAAAAGGTGAAGACACTTTCAGCCGCCGCCAAACCGCGTTGCAGGGACTGCATCACGCCGGTCATGCGTTTGATGGGGTCAAACATCATGATCATGCTGGACAAAAACGACATAAAATCGCCTGCACTAAATCCTGAAAGCCCTGCTTGGCGGGCGGCTGCGTAAATAATCGCAGCCAGTGCAACCGAAGCCATCAATTGCGTAATGCCGGTACCGACAGAGCTGGCGGAAACCTGTTTGAGCAGGTTGCGGCGAACATCATTGGCAATACGGTCGAGGCGGCGGTTTTCATAATCTTGGCCGCCGTAGATTTTTACAACGCGTTCACCATTAATGCTTTCGCCCAAGACCTGCATCAGCTGGCCAAGATAAATTTGGTTGTTGGCAGACAGTTTGCGCAGGCGTTTGCTGACTGTTTGGATACATACAGCAACAACCGGCAAGATGATAAAAGTAATCAGGGTCAAACGCCAGTTCAGATAAGTCAGCAAGCCCAACAGGCCGACTACGCTCACGCCGTCTTTGGCAATCACGGTAATGACGTTGAACCCTGCATCGGTAATTTGATTGACGTCGTTCAAGATACGAGACATCAAACGGCCACCGGTATTGCTGCTGAAATACGAAGTCGGCAGGTGCATCATTTTGTTGAACATTTCACCGCGCAAGCGCTGCACTAAGTGGCTGGACAGATACGTCGTGCAATATTCGTTGATGAAGTTAAACAGGCCGCGAACGAAAAACAGCGCCACAATTGCCAGCGGCAACCATGACATGCTTTTCATGTTTTTATCGACAAAACCTTCATTGATCAAAGGTTTGAGCAAGTAACCGAAAGCCGGCATCGTACCGGCGACAATCAGCATGGCCACTACGGAGACGATAAACATCTTCCAATAGCTTTTCAAATATCCAAGCAAGCGCTTGTATAACTCCCAGTTGGATGTGGCTTGTGTTGTCTGCATATCAATCCAAATTTAGAGCAAACATGCAATTCTAAACGAAAATATCTGTCATTACAATGTTTGCAATTGAAAGTCAAAAGGAGTCGGTATTGTTTTAACGCCTTGATTTTATATTGGGAACGACTGTGGTTTGGTGGGTTTGGCAATAATGTTGCCCACTTCTTAAATATCGGTTGCGGCCGTCTGAAAAAGTTTCAGACGGCCTCATCAGTCGTCAAGGACGGCCGGTTAAGCCAGAGCTTCCTTAATGATGTCTTTTACTGCCGTCGCATTATTAGGGACAACACGGACCCGTTGCGGCAGATTTTCCAAGCCTTCCAATGCGGCAGGGCGGGGGATGGAAACTTCGCCGACCGCTTCATGGATGGTGGCTTCAAATTTGGCGGCCAGTGCGGTTTCGAGGCAGACGATGGTTTCGCCGGCTTCGCGGACTTCACGGGCAACTTTGACGCCATCGGCTGTATGCGGATCAATCAATTCATGATCTTGCTCGTAAACCTGTTTGATGGTGGCAAGGCGGTTGGCATGGGTCGATTTACCGGAAACAAAGCCATATTGTTGATGTACTTTGTTTAAGGCAAATTCCAAATTGAAGCCTTTGCCGGAGGCTACTTCCGCCCATAAGGTTTGGATTTCGTCCGCATCGCGGTCCATCAGGTCAAACACAAAACGCTCGAAGTTGGAGGCTTTGGAAATATCCATAGACGGGCTGGAAGTGACGTGGGTGTGTTCGCTGTTGCGTGGGCGATATGCGCCGGTTTTGAAAAATTCGTCCAATACGTCGTTTTCGTTGGTGGCGACAATCAAGCGGTGGATAGGCAGACCCATTTGACGGGCGATATGGCCGGCGCAGACATTGCCGAAGTTGCCGCTTGGTACGCAGAAGCTGACTTTTTCGTCATTGCTTGATGTGGCGTTGAAATAACCGGCGAAGTAGTACACGACTTGGGCGACGATGCGGCCCCAGTTGATGGAGTTGACTGTGCCGATGTGGTATTTGGCTTTGAATTCGGCATCGTTTTGTACGGCTTTGACGATGTCTTGACAGTCGTCAAACATGCCTTCAACGGCGATATTATGAATATTGGCATCTTGTAGGCTGAACATTTGCGCGCGTTGGAATGCGCTCATTTTGCCTTCCGGAGAAAGCATGAAGACGTTGACACCTTTTTTACCGTGCAGGGCATATTCGGCGGCAGAGCCGGTATCGCCGCTGGTGGCGCCTAAGATATTGAGTTCTTTGCCTTCTTTGTTCAATACATATTCAAACGCATTGCCCAAGAATTGCATGGCCATGTCTTTGAATGCCAAAGTCGGGCCGTTGGAGAGGGCTTGGATTTTGATGCCGTCTGAAAGTGTACGCACCGGAGTAATGGCTTTGGTACCGAATACTTCTTCGGTGTAGGTGCGGTTGATGATGTCGCGTAAATCATCAGCAGGGATGTCGGTGGCAAACAGGCTCATGACTTCAAACGCCAGCTCGGGGTAGCTGAGTGTGCGCCATTGGTCTAAAGTAGCACGGTCGATTTGAGGGTATTGCTCAGGCAGCATCAAACCGCCGTCAGGAGCTAAACCCATCAATAAAACTTCGCTAAATTGCTTGCGTGCGGTCGCACCGCGGGTGCTGATGTATTTCATGGTTTCTTCTCTATGTATTTAAAATTCAAATAGAAAGTCAAAACGAATTCAGACGGCCTTGATGTGAAAAAAGGCCGTCTGAACGATTATTTGTAGAGTCGTTTGAAGCAGGCGGTAACCGTTTTTGCGGTAACGGAAGCAATGGCCTGTTCGCGGGTTGCCGGACTCAATACCTGCATCATTTCGGTTGCAGTCAATTGGTTTGGCGCTTCTTCGCTGGCGCAGCCGCAGATTTTATTTTCCCATTCGGCTTGTTTTTCCGCGCTCATGGCCAAAGCGATGACGCGCCATTCGTTACGTTTGTTTAATTCGGTACGGCATTGGCTGTCTACCGCCATTTTCACTACGCTGCTGCCGATACCCGTACCGCTGCCCAAACCGCCGAAAGAGTCGCCGCCGGTAGCGCATGCACCCAATAAGAAAGCTGATGTAACAGCTGCCAAAAGAGCTTTTGAAGTCATGATGTTTCCTGTAAACAAGGCCGTCTGAAACGTCCGAAGAATTCTCAAAATAGCATGTATTATACCGTAATGCGGCCCGATATGTGTGTTTGCGAAACTACCGTATAATGCTAGCGAGTTTTCTTTTCAATCAATCAGCACGAAAGCCGCTATGTCCGACCTTTTTGCACGCCAACCCGAAGCCCCTTTAGCCGAACGCCTGCGTCCGCATTCTTTAGACGATGTCATTGGGCAGCAACACTTAATCGGTGAGGGCAAACCTTTGCGCGTGGCGGTGGAAGGCGGAAAGCCGCATTCTATGTTGCTGTGGGGGCCGCCGGGCGTAGGCAAAACCACGCTGGCACGGATTTTGGCGCAGAGTTTCAATGCGCAGTTTCTGCCTGTTTCCGCCGTATTTTCAGGCGTGAAAGACATACGCGAGGCTATTGAAAAGGCTGAAATTGCCCTGCAACAAGGGCGAGCAACGATTTTGTTTGTTGACGAGGTACACCGCTTCAACAAAGCGCAACAGGACGCATTTTTGCCTTATGTCGAAAGCGGCTTATTAACCTTTATCGGCGCGACGACGGAAAATCCGTCGTTCGAAGTCAATCCCGCGCTATTGAGCCGCGCGCAGGTGTATGTTTTGCAGTCCTTGTCTTCAGACGACCTAAAAAAACTGATTGCCAAAGTATTGGCTTTGCCCGAATACCAAGACTTTACGATTGAAGCGGATGCGCAAGAATTGCTTGTGAATACCGCGGATGGCGATGCGCGCAGATTGTTGAACTTGATTGAGCAGCTTTTACGCGCTGCCGATACACGCCGTCTGAAAACCTTAACCGCTGAATTTCTCGCCGATAGTTTGGGAGCGCAAATCCGCCGTTTCGATAAGGGTGGCGAGAGTTTCTACAATCAAATTTCCGCATTGCACAAATCCGTACGCGGTTCGCATCCCAATGCGGCATTGTATTGGTTTTGCCGTATGCTCGACGGCGGCACCGACCCGCGCTATCTCGCCCGCCGCATTGTCCGCATGGCATGGGAAGACATCGGCTTGGCTGATCCGCGTGCCTTAACGATTGCCAATGATGCCGCCGCGACTTATGAACGCTTAGGCTCGCCGGAAGGGGAGCTTGCTTTGGCTCAAGCTGTGTTGTACCTTGCCGCCGCCGCCAAATCAAACGCAGGTTATAAGGCATACAACCAAATGCGCCGTTTCGTCAAAGAAAACGCCAGCGACGAAGTGCCCGTCCACCTGCGCAATGCACCGACCAAGTTGATGAAAGAATTGGGTTATGGCAAAGAATACCGCTATGCCCACGACGAACCAAACGCCTACGCCGCCGGCGAAAGCTATATGCCCGACGGCTTGGACGAACCCGACTTCTACCAACCCGTCCCGCGCGGATTGGAAATCAAAATTGGTGAAAAGCTGAAGTGGCTGAAATCCTTGGATGAAGATGCTTTAGATGGTTGAAGCGATAAATACACATAATATTAATCACAGAATAAATTAAATTTTTCAGACGGCCTTTGATGTCTGAATGTTTCTAACCTATACCACACATAATTTTTTATGAATATTCTCGAAGCCTTACTATTATTGTGCCTGCTGATTGTCATTAGCGCGTTTGTGTCCTGTTCCGAACTTGCGCTTGCTTCGGCGCGCAAAATCAAATTGCAGGTCATGGCGAAAGACGGCGGCGATACGCGCGCACTGGATGTGCTCAATATGCAGCAGCAGCCGGGCAGTTTTATTACCGTCGTCCAAATCGGTTTGAACGCCGTCGCCATTCTTGCCGGTATCGTCGGCGAGGCGGCGGTGCGCCCCTATTTTGACGGCTTGTTGGCAAACGCTGGCAGTTGGGGCAGTACGGCTGCGTCGCTGCTGACATTTACGTTGGTAACAGGCAGCTTTATCCTGATTGCCGACCTGATGCCCAAGCGCGTGGCGATGACCCACCCTGAAGCGGTGGCGGTACGCATTGTGCGGCCGATGATGTTTTTAATTTTTATCTTAAAGCCGTTTATTTTGATTTTTGACGGATTGGCAAACGCAATATTCAAGCTCTTCAAAATTTCCACCGTCCGTCAGGAGCAACTGACTTCGGAAGACATTTACGCCGTCGTCGATGCCGGTGCGCAGGCTGGTGTGTTGAAAGAACAAGAACACTATCTGATTGAAAACATTTTCGATATGCAGGAGCGCAAGGTAACTTCCACCATGAGTACGCGCGAATACATTGTCTATTTTGATAAAAACGACAACAGCGATACCGTGTTGGAAATGATGTCGGACAAACCGCACAACAAATTCCTCGTATGCGACGGCGATTTGGAACGCGTCATCGGCTACATCGAATCACATACGCTGCTGACCTTGTTTTTAAAAGAAAAAGAAGTCCGCCTGACCGACAAGCGCGTGTTGCGCAAAGCCTTGTTTATTCCCGACACGCTGTCGCTTTACGATGTCTTGGAAACCTTCAAAACTTCTGGCGAAGACTTTGCCGTCGTAGTGAACGAATACGCGCTGGTGGTCGGCGTGGTAACGCTGAAAGACGTGATGAGCATTGTCATGGGCGAGCTGGTCAATACCGAAGAAGAGCCGCAAATCATCCGCCGCACCGAAGACACCTGGCTGGTGGACGGCGCAACCCCGCTCGCCGACGTCATGCGTGCGCTGGATATCGAAGAGTTTCCCGATTCGGAAAACTACGAAACCATCGCCGGCTTTATGATGTATTCCCTGCGCAAAATCCCGAAGCGCACGGATTTCCTGGTTTATGCCGGTTATAAGTTTGAAATCATCGACACCGAGAATCTAAAAGTTGACCAACTATTGGTTTCCAAACAAGAAAATGTGGTGGGGAAAATGTAACCAGTCGCTGGGAATATTTGAAAAGAAAATTAAAAAATGAATAAAAAGGAAAAATATTATGACAACTAACGAACCTCAAAAATACGCCCGCAGCCTGCATGCGCCCATCAGCCTCGGCACAACCTCTGACGACCGTTTTATGCCGCGCGGCTTTCTTTCATATTTTGCCGAGCTGCCGAAGTTGGTTTTAACCGAAAAATTAGATGGGCAAAACAACTGTTTTGCCGCACACGGCCTCTATGCCCGTAGTCATACTGCACCTACCCAGCATCTGTGGGATAAACCTTTGCTGCAACGATGGCAGCAAATCAAAGATGATTTGGGCGATCTCGAACTTTTTGGCGAGAATATGTACGGTATTCATTCGATTGCCTATTCTCAATTGGAAAGCTATTTTTATCTATTCGCCGTCCGTCGTGGCGGACATTGGCTTTCATGGGAAGAGGTTAAATTTTATGCGCAGCTGTTTGATTTTCCGACTGTGCCAGAAATTCCCATTATGCAGCCTCTTGCCGACTTTACCCAAAAATACGCCAATGAAGATATTGCTTTAGCGCAATGGCTGGCCGCTAATTTGGGAGAGTCGTGGACGGAGAGCGTACAAACTGCCGGCAAACTTGGCGGCTACGATCCGAATACAGGAGCAGCATGCAGCGAAGGTTTTGTTATCCGTAACGCCGCTGATTTTGCCACCAACAACGGCAACCTATCTGTTCAATCCAATGAATTCGACAACCTTTTCAAATTGGTACGAGCCAAACACGTTAAAACCGATGTGCATTGGACAAAAACTTGGAAGCCCGCCCGTCTTATCGACTACGACAAATACCATTGGCAAAGCTGGCAGTTTCAGACAGCCTGAAGTCCGATTATCCAATAATAAGAAAGACAACCATGTGGACATTCCCATATTACATACCCAGCCAACTTCCTGATTGGCAAGCCTTAGAACGTCGTTTCAGCTGGTTTGCCGATATGAAAAACGTTCCCCAAGATCCTGAATGGCATGCCGAAGGCGATGTATTTACGCATACCAAAATGGTGTGCGAAGCCCTGCTGCAACTGCCCGAATTCCAAGCACTCGGCGAGCAGGAGCAACACATCTTGTTTGCAGCCGCTATGCTGCACGACGTAGAAAAACGCAGTACGACCAAGCGTGAAATTGAAAACGGCAAAGAGCGTATCGTTTCGCCGCATCACGCAAAAAAAGGCGAACATACCGCCCGTACTTTGCTGTATACCGAACTTGCCGCACCGTTTGCCGTGCGCGAAGCGATAGCCAAACTCGTGCGTCTGCACGGGCTGCCTTTATGGGCAATTAACAAGCCTAATCCTGAGCGAGCCGTCATAGCGGCCAGTTTGCAGGTTAACACTGCGCATCTTGCCATGCTTGCTAAAGCCGATGTTTTAGGCCGTATATGTTGCGATCAACAGGATATTTTGCTGCGCATTGATTTGTTTCGTGAACTCTGTGAAGAAAATGCCTGTTGGGGCAAGGCACGTACGTTCGCTAGCGACTACGGACGCTATCTCTATCTTAACGGTCGTAGCGAAATGCCGGATTATCAGCCATTTGATGATCGGACCTTTGATGTATACGCCATGTGCGCCATAGCAGGTAGCGGCAAAGACAGTTACATCAGGCAACATTTTGCCCATCTGCCTATGCTGTCGCTGGACGAGATTCGCCGTGAGCGCAAACTTGATCCCGCAGATTCCAAACATACCGCCGAAGCAGTGCGTTTGGGTAAAGAGCAGGCAAAAGAATACCTACGCACCCGTACGTCATTTGTCTTTAATGCGACCAATCTTAACCGCGACCTGCGCAGCAAATGGCTGCCGATGTTTGCCGATTACGGCGCACGCGTGCATCTCATTTATTTGGAAGTGCCTTATACGCGATTGCTATCGCAAAACCGTAACCGCGAACATTCTGTGCCGAATGATGTGTTGCACCGCATGATAGAAAAGCTAGAAATTCCTGATTACAGTGAAGCTCATACAGTGGATTTTGTAGTCTCTTCTTAAAAAGTAAAGATTTTTTGTAAGTAGGCCGTCTGAAACAATCCAATGTTTCAGACGGCCTTTTTATGAAATCAAAAATTGCTAGAGCTAAGACAGAGGTCTTTATTCGCAATTTAAGCCTTTTGTTTTTTCAGCGAATGTATCCATGGCAATTTGGCACATGCGTTCACGTTGGCCTACGTCGGCGGCAGGCAGGATTTGGCGCAGGTATTTTGTGTTGTCGCGTTGGAACGAGGCTTTATCGCCTGCTTTTTGGTAACACGCATCCGCACGGGTAAAGTATTGCTGGCAGATTTTCGGCAACTCTTCAAAGGACAAGGGTTTGCTTTTGTGCATGCCGTGTGCGGAGACGGAGAGGGAGGAAAGGGCGCACAGCGCGATGATTAAGGTTTGGGAAATGGTTTTCATGGTCAGCCTATTTATTGAAGTGGTGTTTAAATCAATTGTTCGCCCCAATGCAGCTTTTGGCGCAGGGTTTTGAAGTATTGGTAATCGGTGGGATGGAGGACGCGCAAGGGGTTGTGATAGCGGCGGATGATGATGCGGTCGAAGTTTTGCACGTCGATATGGGATTGTCCGTCAAAATGTGCGCGTGCGTCGCCGCTTTTGGTAATGAGGATTTCGATTACGCTGGTGTCGGAGATGGCAATTGGGCGGTTGGTCATGGATTGCGGGCAGATGGGCACGAGCGTGAAGGCGTGCAGACCGGCCTGCATGATGGGGCCGCCGGCGGCAAGCGCGTAGGCGGTCGAACCTGTCGGCGTGGAAATAATCAGGCCGTCCGAACGTTGGGTATAGACAAATTCTTGATTGATAAAGACTTCAAATTCAATCATTTGGCCTGCGCCGCCACGAGACAGTACGGTGTCGTTGAGGGCGAGGGCGCGTTCGATGGTTTCGCCGTCACGAATGATGCTGGCTTCGATGAGGATGCGTTCTTCGGGCAGATATTTGCCCTCTAGTACGGGGCGGATGCCTTCAACCATGGTGTCGCGTGAGATTTGGGTGAGGAAGCCCAAGTGGCCTTGATTGATGCCGATGATGGGGACGGCGCGCGGGGCGACTTCGCGGGCGGCGGAGAGAAAGGTGCCGTCGCCGCCGAGCACAATGACGAGGTCGCAGTATTTGCCCAGTTGGGCTTTGTTGACGGTTTCGCAGTAGGCGGAATCTTGGATATAGACGCAGTGTTCTTCTACGCTCAATTCATCCAGATAGATGGTAAAGCCGTTTTCGCGTAGAAAAGAAACCAATGTGTGGACGGTATCTTGAATCTCGGGTGTATTGGGACGCGTAACGATACCGATGTTTTTAAATGGGCTTTTCATGTAATAGGCCGTCTGAAATTAATTATTTAATCTATCCAGATATCGCGCTCGAGGCGGTCGAGGCGTTCGTTTAGGCGGGCAACGTCGTCGCGCAGTTTGTCCACTTCTTCCAGCCATGCGGCAAGCGTGGCTTGGTCGATAACAGGGGATTCGGGTTCGCGTGAAAAGTCGCTGATTTGCTCGGCAATGCTTTTGCCGATTTTTTTCATGGTGCGGCCGATGTCGCCGGCGCGCGAGCTGATGCTTTCTGCGGCCACATGACCGAATACACGCGCCAAATCTTCGCTCGGATAATAGCGCAGTCCGCCTAAAATAGGAAGGACGGACATGCCCAATACCAAGTCGCCTTCGAGGCTGATGTCGCCCACGCCGGGCTGGCCGCCTTGGAGGATTTTTTGGATGGCGCTGTTGTGGAATGTGATGTTGGTGTCGGCGGTGTCGTTTGCGGTTTCAAGAAAACCTTGTTCGCTGATGCGTCCGGTCAGTCTGAAACCGGTCAGGCTGATGCAGATGATGCTGCCTGCAAATTCAGACAGCTCGCGCTGTTGCTCCGGATTTTGCTGTATCAGGTGGTTGATAATGGGAAATAGGGCGGACATGGTTTACTCTAAATGCCGTCTGAAACGGATGAATGGGTTGAGTCGCAATTTTACAGGCTTAGCCCGTCTGCGCAAACGGTATTTACAATTTTGCCGTTGCTTTCATCATCAACGATGAAATCAGGAGCCGGCAGGCCGAGTTTGGCCGCTTCGGCAGTATAAAATTCGGCCCGGCTTGGGTGGCGGGGTTCGACAATATTGCGGATACGCTTGCCGTCGGCTTGGCAGGCCGTCTGCAAAAGGACTTGGACGGCTAAGTCTTTATGAAGGATATTGACGGGTTGATTGCCGCCTTGAATGCGTGTTTTTTGAACCAGCTTGGTAACGGGGTGACGGTCGGCAGAGTAAAGCCCGCCCAGTCGCAATATGTCGATATGGGGAACGGCACTTTCCAGCAAGGCTTGCTCAACCGCGAGGATTTGACGGGCGGATTCGGTTTGTGGGTCGGGTAGCGTGGTTTCATCGCATACGCGTGCTTGGTCGCCATATACGCTGGTGCTGCTGGTAAAGATGATGTGTTGTACCTTGCATCGCTCGGCAAGCTGAATCCATTTTTTTAGGGTATCGGCGTAATGGTTTAATGACGAAGGCGGAAGCAGGCAGAACCATGTCGGCTTGTTGATGTGGTTTTGCCACAAGGCCGAACTGTGAAAAATATCGTCTTGATTCAAATCGATGATGTCGAGCTCAATCGGCAGATTGATGTCGTCGGAGGTTAGATTGCGTTTGACGGCGGCCACCTGACTGCCGTGCTCGTAACATTTTTGTGCCAGCGGCAGGCCGAGATAGCCTAAGCCGAGAATGGAAATATCGGGAAGGTGCATAAAGAAAGCATCCGAAAATTAACAGGCCGTCTGAAAATAGCTTTAACTTGGTTAAAGCCACGTTTTCAGACGGCCTTTGTATGGAAAAATTAATGGTTGCTGCCGATTTTTTGGTCGAATTCGGCACGATGTTCCGGTAGGAGGTAAGGGCGCAACAGACTGAGTGTGCGGCTGATGCCCCGTACTTTGGAATCTTCGGTCAACTTGGCGCGGCCGCGCAGGGAGCTGTCGAAGTCGAACCAGTATTTCGTCACCATCCACATATTGACGGCAAGGTCGTTCATGGCGGTTTGGTCTGCGCTGATGATGTTTAGGCCGTTGAGCTGGGTCAGCAGGTTGACCAACAGCGGGGACACTTTGGCTTGGGTAAAGGTATTGTGTTCGCCCAATAATTCGGCACTGCGGGCAAGCAGGGTATTCACATCACTGAAAAGGAAACGGTATTCCCACATCACATCATAAATACCGGCCATATAGTTGATGGAGTCTTCCACATTAGACGGCAACACGGCTTCGTTAAGGTAGGCAAGCAGGGCTTCGCTGTAACGTTTGAACAATTGGACGATGATTTCGTCTTTGTTGCGGAAATGGTAGTAGAGGTTGCCCGGGCTGATGCCCAAGTGGGCGGCAATGTGGTTGGTGCTGATATTGCGCTCGCCTTCTTCGTTGAACAAGGCGAGGCTGGCATTGATGATTCGTGTGTAAGTGTTGACTTTAGCAATGCGCGGCATGGGATACACTCCTTTGTTTTATAGGCTGTATGAAGTCGGCAGCCAGTTGGGTTCTGCGTGTAATTCTACCTGAAATTGAGTAAATACTGTATTACAAACATATTGTGCCAGCTGGTGGACATCTTGCGCGGATGCATTGTTTTTATTCACCAAAACCAAAGCCTGTCTGTCATGCACAGCCGCACCGCCGATCTGATGGCCTTTCAGACGGCATTGGTCAATCAGCCAGCCGGCCGCGAGTTTGACCGAACCGTCAGGCTGCGGATAGCGTGGCATATTGGGGTATTGCTGCAACAAATCGGCCGCTTTTTCAGCGCTGACAACTGGGTTTTTAAAGAAACTTCCGACATTACCAAGTACGTTAGGATTAGGCAGTTTACTGTTGCGGATTGCACACACCGCATCGGAAACATCTTTGGCCGTTGCCTCACGGCCTTGGCTCAGTTCGGCAACTGCTGCAGCTAAATCGCCATAGCCCAAGTTCGGCGCAAAATGCTCTTTCAACGCAAATACAACCGAAACAATCACATAACGTCCTTTGCCTTCCTGTTTGAACAGGCTTTCACGATAGGCAAAGTTACAGTCGGCATTGGAAAGCTCGACAAAGGTTTCTGTATCCAAATCAAAGCAGCGCACGCTATGGATAACATCTTTCGCTTCAACACCATATGCACCGATGTTTTGTACCGGAGACGCGCCGACCGTGCCCGGAATCAGGCTGAGGTTTTCCAGCCCGCTTAAACCCAGCTCAACCGTATGCAAAACAAAATCATGCCAAATTTCCCCTGCCTGAGCTTCGATATAAACCAGGCCGTCTGAACGCTCAATTTCGCGTATTCCCTTGTTTTCCATATGCACGACCAAACCGGCATAGTCTTCCATCAAAAGGATATTGCTGCCGCCGCCGAGCCATAAAACAGTATCTCGGTTGAACTCGGGCAGCCGGACGATGTCGCGTAATTCATCGGCATGTTTGAGTGAAACAAATGCTTGGGCTTGGGCTTTCAGGCCGAAAGTGTTGTAGGGAGTGAGGTCGGTTTGGTATTGGATGGGTTGCATGATGATTTGTAATTTCGTGGATTTCAGGTCATCTGAAAATTTACTATTTAACAATTACGATAGGTAATGGGGTTTTGGGGGGCTTTATAGTTTTCTTGGGAAGAATAGGTCAGCTTGTCCACGATTTCTTGATAAATCTTGGATTCTTCTGGTAGTGGCTTGCCTTCAAACATCCAGCGGCCTTTAATAATATCATCGGCGGAAATCCATCTTTTGATTTCATATACTGCCAATGTCCAGCCGCGATAGACTGCAACTGCATATTTTGCTTTTTCACGTCGGTTTCCGATTTTCCAATATTTCCGTGTGCGCTCATAAATTTCCTTATGCCTATCGGCTTCAGGAATATTCCCTGATCTGATGTCTTTTTTCAGTTTCTCGTATTCTTTATTAATCGTAATTAAAACAATAGGTTCACCAGTTTTTAATTCTTGTGCATCATATTTTCGTTTTAATTCGGACAAGCTCATCAGTCCTACTTCAGAAGAATGCGTGCCGCCTTGAATATTAGTCAGCGGCTGCTGGCTCGGTTTGACTAGGGAGAGTAGGTCTATTGCCATCGCTTCATATTGTTCAGCTTGGTCGCTGGTTTTGATGCCGTGCCGTAGAATGTAATACACAGGCTGGTTCCCACTTTTATGTATTTCCCTAATCAAGGCAATTTTATCACTTGGCTTTTCTGTTTCTTGTAATGAGGCTTGGGCATGATGGAAAACGCGATTGTTCAAGCCTTTACCTACATAGAAAATATTGCCGTTTCTAGGGTCAATCAGGCAATAAATATAGTAAGCAAGTTTTTCTATAATGGAAGTTGAAAACATTTTTTTCCTTAAAAGTGAATAAGCCGTAAATAAAACATCAATAGAGGCCGTCTGAAAGAAATTTCAGACGGCCTTATGCGATTTGACCATCTCTTTACTGCAAAGCTCCAGGCACCATACCAATGCGATGGCGGCAATCGTCAGTGAAACGGTCAGCGCGGTCCAGAAGCCGTAAATGCCCATATCGGCATGATAGGCAAGCAGGTAGCCGGGCAACAGGCCGCAACCCCAAAAAGCGGCGGCATGGATGAACATCGGCATTTTGGTCACTTTATAGCCGCGCAGCGCATATGAAGCGATACATTGGGTAGCGTCTGCCAGTTGGAATAGGGAGGCGAAAAATAAAACGGTCGCGGCAATGCCTAATACTGCCGCATCGTTGGTGTACATACTGGCCAACTGAAAGCGAAAGATGACCAAGAGCAGCGCGGTGCAGGCAGCAAGCATCCAGCCCAACACCAGCGACACGCCTGAAATATAACGCGCCCGTAAAAAATCGTGCCGCCCGAGCGAAAAACCAACGCGTACCGTGCTTGCCGAGCCGACGCTTTGCGGAATCATATACAAAATACCCGACAGGCTGATGACGACTTGTTGCGCGGCAACATAGTCCTCGCCGAATGGCGCCACCAAAAAGACGATAAACGAAAACGCGCTGGCTTCTAAAAAATAAGACAAGCCGATGGGGGCGCCGATTTTCCAAATCTGTTTGAAAGCCGTCAAATCGGGTTTGCCGATTTTTGCCGTCAAGCCAAACGGACGGAAGAATTTTTCTTTGGCGATATAAAGCCACAAGGCCAATGCGCTGAACCAAAATACCGCCGCCGTCGCCACACCGCAACCTGCGCCGCCCAAAGCAGGCATACCGAATTTGCCGTAAACGAACACATAGTTCAGCGGCACATTCAACACAAACGCCGCAAAGCTGACCAACATAATCACGCGCGGACGGTTCAAGCTGGAGGCATAAGCGTGCAAGGCGCGGTGTATCATGGCGGCAGGCATTGCCAAGCTGGTGAAGAACATATATTGCGCCATCGTGTCTTCGACATAATCGTTCAATGTCAGCCAATGACGGAACGGCGTAATCATCGCCCACATCAACAGCATGCCGAATACGCCCAAACACAAGCCAAACCAAATGCCCTGCATTCCTGTTTTGCCGACTTCTTCGGTTTTACCTGCGCCGTACAACTGGGCAATCATCGGGTTCAACGCCGCCATTACACCCATAAAAGTAATGTAAATCGTCGAAAACGCGCTGCTGCCCAAAGCCACTGCGGCCAAATCTTCCTTACCTGCGCCACCGGCCATCACCGTATCGACAAAACCAATGCCCACTTGCGCCACTTGCGCCAACAGCATGGGCAGTGCGAGGGCGGTAAGCAGGCGGGTTTCTTTTAAGAAAACAGGAAAGGCAAAGCGGTTGAGGTTTAGTAGCATAATGTGTGCGGTTTGAGGAAAAAGGCCGTCTGAAAACGGAAATTTAAAATTATAAAGGGTAATGTTTGTACACAGACAAAGATTGGTTTAATCGTTAAATTTTTCAGACGGCCTTAAATGTCGGATGTCTTTTGACGGCTTCCAACCAACTGTCCGGCGTTTGAAACTGCATCAGGCCGTCTGAAAGCGAAACCGCGGCTTGGGTCGTTGAAGCGCGGGTCAGCTTTTCATTGGTTTCGGCATCGTAAATGGTGTAATCGATACGCAGGCAGCTTTCGATCTCGACGATGTCCATATCAACGCGGATTTTTTGGCCGAAACGGGCAGGGCGGATGTATTTGAGGTTCATCTGCACAATCGGCCAGCTGTACCCCTGCCGCCCCATTTCGTTGTAGTCATAACCGATGGAAGACAGAAAAGCGCAACGTGCGGTTTCAAGGTATTTGACATAGTTGCCGTGCCACACGATGTGCATGGCATCTACGTCAAAAAAAGGAACTTCGGTTTCAAAGCTGTGTTGGCAGTAGATGTGTTTTTTCATGGTTTAAAAGAGTAAGTGTGATGGTTTCAGACGGCGTCTTCGCCCCAAAAATCATAAAAATTGAACCATTGTAGCGGATTTTGTGCACATTCTTGCGCCAAAATGTCGGCAAAACGCTGCATTGCGTTTTTGACGGCAGCCTCGCGGTTGCCGCGTTTCCAGCTGGAAGTATCGGTAAAGCGGCGCAGTTTCAAATGATAGCGGCCGTTTTGTTTGACGCAAAACAGCGTGTTTACCTGCGTTTTTAAAAGCGAAGCCAATAGCCATGCGCCTTGCGGCATAGGGGCAGTGTGGCCTAAGAAATTAATGTCGGCCGTTTTCTCGCCGCGTACAGGCACGCGGTCGGCCGCGATGGCAATCCATTCGCCGTTTTCGATACGGTGGTTTAATTCCATCATCAGGGTGGTGTCCAAATCTGTCACCTGAATCAGACGGATATGATCTGCGCCGGCTTTTTGCAATGCCTCGTTAAATGCCTGAGCGTGTTTGCTGTGCACCAATACATTGAGTCTGAAATTTTTATGGTGCGACACCAGCGCACGGCAAACTTCGGTATTGCCCAAGTGTGAGCAGGCAAAAATCTGGCCGCGTTCGTTGCGCTTGACTTGTGAATAGATGTCGTCCGGATCTTCAATTACCAAATCTTCATAACGGATTTTGCGTTGCCACACGGCAAAACGGTCGCAAACCGCTTCGCCAAATGCGATGAATTGTTTGAATACGCTGTGTTTCGGCAGGACGGTATGGGGAAAGGCCGTCTGAAGACGGGTTTGATAGCGTAAGACATGACGGCGCGGTTTGGGCGCGGTTGCATAAAAATACAGCACCACAAACCAAATGCACGGCCTCATGAAAAAAGCCGGCAGATAGCGCACCATCAGTGTGGTCAGAGCGAGAAACAGGCGGCTGCCGCGTTCGGGCTGCGCCGCCCAATGGGTTTGTTTATTGTTGGTCATGGTTTCAGACGGCCTTTCCGAAAACTTTACCCAATCGGTGTTTCAACATACCGAAAAACAGCCGTGTATGCATTTTGCTGATGCGGACATTGTCGGCAAAGGCATCGAAGTGGGACACGCCGTCGGCGGCGTATTGGACGGGCGTTTTAATCCAAACCGGTTTGATGTCGCGCCAGTAGAGGCGGATAAGGATTTCTGTATCGAAGTCCATGCGGTCGCCTACAGTTTCTTCGCGGACAACGGATAGCGCGGGTGCAAGCGGATAGAGGCGGAAGCCGCACATGCCGTCTTTGATGTCGCATGACCAAGTGTGCAGCATATTCCAAAAGTCGGTAATTTTGCGTCCGTAAAGCCGTGCTTTGGGCGCATCATCGCCGTATTGCGGCCAGCCGCAAACAACGGCTTCGGGATTTTGTTCTGCTGCGGCGAGGAGTTTGGGTGTGTCGCTTAAGCAATGCTGGCCGTCTGCATCAACCTGCAAGACGTGGGTATAGCCATGTTCTTGAGCGTATTCCAAGCCGGTTTTGACCGCTGCGCCTTTGCCGCCGTTGATGGGGTGGTAAAGGACATCAATGCCTTCTGAAACCAAAGCCTGCAATACAGGTTTGCATTCTTCGCGTGAACCGTCGTCCACAATTAAAACGTTTAAACCAAAGCCGCGCATGGTTTGGGCAACGTGGCTGATGGTGGTCGGGTGGTTGTAATGTGGAATAAGGGCCAGGGTTTTCATCAATATTCTTTAGGCGACGTTAACACAATGCAGAGTATAACAAATAAACATGCCATAGCGTTTGAAAAGGCCGTCTGAAACGGCGCTGACAAAATCATTTGATTTCGTTTTTCACTGTTTCAGACGGCCTTTGGTATGCCCTTAATTCAGCATTGTACATGACCGACATCAAGGCATAAATCATGGAACTCGTTGAGCGTGCTGCGGTGTCCGATGCTGATGATGATGGTGTCGGGTAGTTTTTGTTTTAAAGCACGGTAGAGCATGGCTTCGGTCGGTTCGTCCAAGGCGGCGGTGGCTTCGTCGAGCAGGATGACTTTGGGTTGCGAGAGCAGGGCGCGGACGAAGGCAACGCGTTGCAGTTCGCCGGGGGAGAGTTTATGTTGCCAGTCGTCGGTTTTGTCTAATTTATCAATCAGATAATCTAAGCGGCAGGTGTTCATGGCTTCAGCTAGTTCGGGATGCTGTTTGTCGATGTCAGGATAACAAATCGCGTCGCGCAGGCTGCCTTGCGCCGTATAGGGGCGTTGCGGCAGGAAAAGGATGTCTTGGTGTGGCGGATGGTTGACTTTACCACTGCTGCCAAACGGCCAAAGGCCTGCCAGCGCGCGCAGTAGGGAAGTTTTGCCGCAACCGCTCGGGCCGCGTATCAACAGGGAATCGCCGCTTTTAAGGTTGATATTGATGCCGTCTAATAAAACTTCGCCGTTGTGGCGGTATAGGGCGACGTTTTCTAAGATCAGGCCGTCTGAAACTTCGGTAAGCTCGGGTTGTTGTGCGGCGTGTTTTTCTTCCGTGCTCAGCAAAAAGCCGTACAGACGCTCCAATCGGGCTCGGTAGGCGGTGAACTTGTTGTAGAACATACGGAAGAAAGACAGCGCGTTTTGCAGTCGTGCGAAGGCTTGGACGGTCTGCTGAATGTCGCCGATTTTGATTTGTCCGGCAAACAGGCGCGGAGCTTGCAAAATAATGGGGAAGAGCTTGATACCGTTGGTGAACATATCGTTAAAGCCGCTCAGGCAGACGCTTTGTCGAGCAATGCGCCAACGGTTGCGGATAATGGCTTTAAAGCGGTCGGAAAGCTGGTCGTGTTCGTGTTTTTCGCCGCTGTAAAACGCCACGCTTTCGGCATGGTCGCGTACGCGGATAAGAGAGTAACGGTAGTCGCCGTTGAGCTTTTCGTTTTCATAGTTGTAACGAATCAACGGGTTGCCTATCCACATGGCGATAAAGGTTGCCAAAATCACAAACATATAGACAAACCAAACGATGCCGTGCGGAATGTCGAGGCCGAACACGGTCAGGATGCCTGCCAAGCCCCACAAAACAACGGCAAATTCCAGCGAGGTAACGACCGAATTGACCATGCCGCGCACAAATTCGATGGTCGAGGCGATGAAGTCCTGCGCGTCCTGTTGGATACGCTGGTCGATGTTGTCCGGCGCGTGGCGGCGCATTTGCAGGCGGTAGTAGTTTTTGTCGGCAAGCCAGCGTGAAGTCAAAACTTCATTGAGCCGCTCCGACCATTTAATCGCCAAACCTTGATCGAGAAAGTCGTTGACGACGTTGTTAAACGCCCGTATCAACACGACGCCTGCATTCATCGCTGCAAACATCCAAAACGCGGAGGCATTCAAATCCTGCATTGAGTCGTAAAGCCCTTTGGACATAAAGGTGCTCAACACATTAAGCCGTACTTCGGTTAACAGCAGCGTAATCATTGCCGTAATCAGCAGCAGAATTTTGACGGTACTTTTCGGCGTCAGGCACAGGCGCAGGATATAGCTAAACTCGCGCCCGAAGCGTGTATTGCGTGCAAAAAACAGAATCACTGCCGAGGCGGCGGCGACCATCAACAAGGTCTGCACCAGCCAAGACGGTGAAGAATAAAGCTCGGTTTGCCATTTTTGCATGGGTGTATTCTCTGAAAGGGTCGTAAAGGCCGTCTGAAATGACGGCAAATTTATTGAATTATGAGCACTATGAAAATAGTTTTTCAAACTGTTGTATTTTTGTATTTACAAACAGTTCTTATTTGTTTTTGTGGAAAGTAGGAATCTTATCAAATATAATCGTAAAGCTAAATTACTTTGTAATTTTTTACCCGATATAAGAATTATTAATATTTCAATTCAGAAGGAATTTATGAACAGCAAATTAGCCTTAATGCCGCTTGTGGTTGCAAGCGCATTCGCCTACGCCGCCGATGAAGCCACCCCTGCTCCCGAAGCCCATGCAGAAGTTCAGGAAGTCAAAGTCCACGCCGACGCCAAACGCGTGAAGGCCGCACGCTCTTATTCTATTGCCAGCGATGGCGATATGCGCGACCGTGTGAACTTGGGCGTGTTGGGTAAAGCCAATGCCTTTACCGCTCCGATTACCGTGGTCAATTACGACGAAAAAGCCCTCAACAACACCGAAGCGCGTACTTTGGTGGATGCCGTAGCGAAAAAAGACGCTTCGACTTGGCAGTTTGGCGGCGAAAGCAATACGCTGACCGGTCTGTACTTCCGCGGTTACCAACTTGATGCGCGCCAATTCAGCGTCAACGGTTTGGCCGGTATGTACGGCACGCAAGGCACGGCCAGCGTGCAAGTCGGCTCCGCGCAACTGATTAAAGGTGCGTCCACCGCCGTAAATGGCATGGACCCTGAAGGCGCAGTATCCGGTTCCGTCAACATCGAAACCAAAAAAGCCGCCGATGAAGGCAACCGCAAAATCGGTTTGGGCTGGTTCAGCAACAATCGCGCCCAAGGTACGTTCGACTTGGGCCAACGCTTCGGTGAAAACAAAGAATTCGGCGTGCGCGCCAACGGCAAACTGCGCCACGGCGATACCCCGCGCCACGGCTACAGCGAAGACAACAAAGAATTTGCCTTAAATGCCGACTATCGCGGCGAAAAAGTGCGCGTGGCGTTCGATTCTATCTACGCAAAACGCAAAACCAACGGTGGCCGCGCGCGTATGCAGGATATTCAAAACCTGCAAGGCCGTCTGTTTGATGCACCTGATGGTAAAACCAACCTGCTGCCTTCTTGGAACTGGCAAAACACCGTCGGCCAAACCAATATGCTAACGTTTGAATGGGATGCGTTTGACAATGCACAGATTACAGGCGGTATCGGCTACAACAAAGCGCGTTATTACGGTACGCTGATTTCTCCTACTGTATGTTTGAATGCCACCAGTACTTGTACCGATGCGCAAAACACAAACGCCAGCGGCAAAGTAACGGCCCGCAACTATGACTACAACACCGGCACGGCCCGTTTGACCGACCAATACTTCCGCACATTAAGTATGAACCTGTCTGCGCGAGGCGAATTTGAAACCGGCCCTGTAACGCACAACTGGAGTACGGCTTTTGACCGCGTTATCCGTCAACGCGCCACTACGCGCGGTTTGTCAGCAGGTAGCAGCAGCGCGAAAATTTCTGCAAGCGGCGATATTGCAGCGCAACTTGATTCTTTCCAACCGGACTATGCAACCGATTGGGAAAGCTCTGCCAATCTTGATGCCAATATCAAAGTCAACAGCTTGGCTTTGTCTGACACACTGGGTTTTGCCGACAACAAATACCGTCTGACTTTGGGCGGTCGTTTCCAAGCGGTTGAATATACCGATAAAAAAGCAGGCCAAAGCGGCGATGCCAAACGCTTCAGTCCGATGTTGATGGCTGCATGGGTGCCGCAGCCCGATTTGGTGGTATACGGCAACTATATGGAAGACTTGGAGCCTGCCGATATCAAAACCGACGATGACGGCAATACCACCATGTCCAAACCGCGTGTCAGCCGTCAGTTTGAAGTGGGTGTGCGTAAAAACTGGGGTAATTTCGTGACCACGTTAAATGCGTTCCAAATCAAACGTCCGGGTTACTGGCGCGGTTCTACCACCGGCAAAACAGACTTCGCAGCGTATAAAGCTTTGGGCGGCGCAGCCAGCGACGAGCAAGGCATGGAGCGTAGCCGCGGTATTGAGTTCAACACCTACGCGAACTTGCTCAACAATACTTTGCGTCCGACTTTGGGGCTGATGTATCTGCAATCGACCGTGAAAGACTACCCAAATTCACGCGATATGCTGGTAAACGGCGTACAAGTCGCCAATCCGCGCGTAATTGCCAAAGCAGGTGTCGAGTGGGATACCCCGTTTGCTAAAGGCTTGACCTTGAGCAGCAATGTTTCGTATTTTGGCAAGTCTTACCAAGACACGCAAAAACAATACGCTTTCCCATCTTACACTTTGGTTGATGTAGGCGCGCGCTACAAAACCAAGCTCGGCAAAAATACGTTGACCGTCAGCAGCTCGGTAGAAAACCTGTTCAACAAAAACTACTGGCAGGTACAGCGCGGCCAATACGACCGCAGCTTCGCCGTTGTCGGTATGCCGCGCACTTATTGGCTGAAAGCGGAGTTGGATTTCTAATCTGATTTCGGTTTGACCGTAATAGCAGGCCGTCTGAAAGGGAATGATAAAAAGCAAAAATTTGTTTTTTATCCCTTTTTAGACGGCCTGATTTGATTGCCTTATGTTTTTTGCTTGAAAAATCTTACATGTTTTTTATGGATTTCACGCGAAACAAGGTTAATATTCCATTTTCACAATACATTATTCGAGAAGACATATGAAAAAATCCATCAAACTGACCCTGTGCGCCCTCGCACTCTCACTTTCCGTGCAAGCGCAAGCGGTTACCCATGCCGTGATTGAAACCAATATGGGCAACATCCAACTGGAGTTGGATGAAGTCAAAGCGCCGAAAACTGTGGCAAACTTTGTCAATTATGCCAAAAAAGGTTTTTACGACAACACGATTTTCCACCGCGTTATCGACAATTTTATGATTCAAGGCGGCGGATTTACCGAGGAAATGGTTCAAAAATCCACCGATAAAGCCATCAACAACGAAGCAGACAACGGCCTGAAAAATAACGTCGGCACCATTGCCATGGCGCGCACCGGCGATCCGAATTCCGCAACCAGCCAGTTCTTTATCAATACGGCCGACAACGACTTTTTGAATTTCAAAAGCAAAACCCCTCAAGGCTACGGCTATGCCGTTTTCGGTAAAGTTACTTCCGGCATGGACGTGGTCCGTAAAATCAGCAAAGTGAAAACGGCGACACGCGGCTTCCATCAAGATGTACCGACCGAAGCCGTGATTATCCGCAAAGTCAGCATCAAATAATTTTGATTGTTTGAGCCCAAACAACAGGCCGTCTGAAACATTCAGACGGCCTGAATTTATTTATTTGATAATAAGCGGCAATTTGGGCGATAATTCAGCATCCACAATTTAAGGAGTCGATTATGCAAACCCGCCTGCCTTTTTTCGGCGTTGTCCGCGTCAGCGGCGAAGACAGGGCTTCATTTCTTCATGGCCAATTATCCAACGATATTAATAATTTAGCTTCCGGTCAGGCATGTTATGCCACATACAATACGCCTAAAGGCCGTGTGTTGGCGAATATGCTGGTCGTCAATCGCGGAGAGGATTTGCTGCTGGTCATGGCGCAAGATTTGACCGAAGCCATCGTCAAACGCCTGAGAATGTTTGTTTTGCGTGCAAAAGTCGTCTTCGAGTTGATGCCCGATTTGGCAGTCAGTGGCGAATTGGCAGACAATGCATCACCACATCCTGCTGCCGAACCGCAACTGTCTTTCCCGGCTCAGATTCATGAAAACGCCGTAGAAATTGCCTTGCCGCACACAGGCCGTCTGAAAATTTCAGCAGCAGAAAACGCATCCGAATATCAAGCAGAAGCCGAAAACGCATGGAACCTGCACGAAATCCGCAGCGGCTATCCGTGGATTTGCGCCGCAACCAAAGAAGCGGCTGTTGCCCAAATGCTCAACCAACACATCATCGGCGCAGTCCATTTCCGTAAAGGCTGCTACCCCGGCCAAGAAATCATCGCCCGCGCCCAATACCGAGGCCAAGTCAAACGCGGTCTGGCCGTATTAAGCGGAGATTCCTTAGAAGCCGCCGGTATTGCCATCAAAGTCGGTGAGGAAGAAGCAGGCGTTATCCTTAATACGGCACTGACTGAACAAGGCAGCCTCAGCCTTGCCGTTATCAAATTTTCCGCAGCAGAAGCAGCATTGACCGATGCAGACGGTAATGCTTTGAAACAGGAAAAACTGTTTTTTACGGTTGAGAAAGATTGATTGTCAGATGATTGAATAAAAAGCTTAAATATTAGCTTGAAATGAAAACAGAAAGGCCGTCTGAAATTCAGACGGCCTTTGATATTGAGTTTTGTTGGTACATGACCCAAGCTGCGTTTGCTGCTGACTGGATTACGGCATGGTTTGGAATCATTCGGTAGCAACAAAAACCGCGTGCGTGCGTACCGCACACACCCTACACCTTAATCTTAAGGTTTGCGTCGCCCGCAGTGGTAGAGTGTGTGGTCTAGCCACGCACGCGGTTGACAGGGGTGCGGGCTACGGCTTGCTTTTAGCTATTTATTGGATTTTTTGCGGTTACAGTTTGTGCACAACATCTGCCCGTTGTCTTCGTTAGTTTTACCGCCTTCGCTCCACGGTATGATGTGGTCGCCTTCCATTTGGTCAAGCTCAAATTTTTCTTTGCAATGCGGGCAGATGCCGTTTTGTTTTTCGTACATTTTGCGCTTCATACCGTCTGAAAAAGTGCGCAAGTTGAGGTATTTTTCATTGCGGGTCAGCACATAGGGGTAGATGCCTTTTTTGTTGCCGATTTCATCGTCCAGCATCAGGGTTTTGATTTCGGCTTCCAGTTTGTCTGCGTCCAGCACTTTATCTTTGAATTGGTCATACAGCCCGCCCCATTCCACGCCTTTCATTTCTTTTTTGCGCTTCACGGGGAAGGTTGCCTCCACCCAAGTGATGGCAGCCTGAAAATATTGCCAAAGAGCTAGCGCGTTTGGGTCATGCTGGTGTTTTGCCATATAGCTTTCAATTTGCCCTTGTGAAATCCAGTTCAACGCCTTTTCCAACAGCTCCTGCCGTATCGGGCTGCCTGAAATATAATCCTGCCCGATTTGATACGCCGCGCAGCCGTTTTTGCTGAAATAGCGTTTGGCATCGGCAAGCCATGAGCCGTGATAAACGGCGTTGCGCAATTCCTGCTGCGTGAGTTTTTCGCCCGCAATGTTGATGGTTTCAAACCATTTCAATTTTTCGCTGTCTGAGCCTTCGCACACATAAACCATCAGTTCGTAATCCAAAATCTGCTGTTGCTCATCGTCTTGCAGATTATGGAAATAGCGCATCATGTAGGCAAAATCGCCCGCGATATACTGGCAAAGCGAAAGGGTGCGCTGCTGCCCGTCAATCACTTCAAACGTGCCGTCTTCGCGTTTTGCCCAATACATCACATTCAGCGGAAAGCCCTGCCGCACGGTTTCAATTACGGCATCGCGCTGTTTGTCTTTATAGACAAATTCGCGCTGATACGGCGGGCGTACATCAAGCAGACCACCGTAGGCGCGTACGCCTTTTTCCGCATCATCTTGGTAGTCTTTGACCAAATCGCGCACGGTAATTTGTTTTAATTCGATTTTCATGGGTTTTCTCCGTTAAATAGGTTTTCAGGCTGCCTTAATTTTTCGTTTGATAAGAACTCGGAAATAGGGACATTTACCATTTATAGATAAATCTTGTTCATCATTCCCTTTCCTGAATTTAATAATTTCAAACTGTTCAGGATTGTATTTATCCAAAAACGTAATCGGCACACCCATTGCGCCATCAAAATCACAAGGGATTTCCGCCACTTTGGAAACATCAACCGCATCATAATTGTCGTAATGCGGATATTCTTCGGACGTGTAGCGTTTGTATAAAATCAACTCTTCGTGGCGTTTGTCGTGGTCAAGATTGGTAAACCAGCAGGCTTGGGCGCGGGCTTTGACTTCGCCGTCGATAATGCGGTAGCTGCTGCCCGATTTTTTGGTTTGAACCAACGTTTCTGCATAATGCTCTGGCACGCCAAACAGCATATCCGTACCCATAGGCGTAACGCCCAGCCACATTTTGTCATCTTTAATCAGCGGGAAAATTTCTTTGTAAGTGATGGCGTTTTTATTGCCGATAATCAGAAATTTCTTGCCGTATTCCACCAACTGCGCCACATATTCGCGAAACAGCGAAAACGGCGGATTGGTTACGACAATATCGGCTTGTTTTAACAGCGCGATACACTCTTCACTGCGGAAATCGCCATCGCCTTTGAGCGGCAAAACTTGGATTTCGCTCGGGTCGGGCACTCGGTTGCCGTTTTTGTCGCCTTCGTAAATCAGGTAAACAGCCTGTTCGCTGTCGTTTTGGCTGAACAGGTCGGCGGCTTGGCTTTTGTAACAAGTCGCCATCAGCTTTTTCAGGCCGAGGGTTTCGAAATTGTGGGAAAAATAATGAAAGAAATTGCTGACGCGCGGGTCGTCGCAATTGCAATAGACGGTTTTGTTTTTGAAATGGTGTTTGTAGTGCCGCAGTTCTTTGTCGATGTCGGCAAGCTCGGTGTAGAACTCGTCATTTTTAGCGCGGTTGGCGGCATGGAGAGATTTGTTACCCGACATATCAAGCCCCTCCCAAAACAGCAGAAGTGCTTGATAAGTTGTTGATATTTAGGTTATAATTGGCTGGCTGGCTGGCTGGCTGGCTGGCTGGCTGGCTGTAATTGTGTCTAAAATTCATAAAGTTAGCTCCTGTTATTTTTCGGATTTGACTAAAGGCCGTCTGAAACCGTTTCAGACGGCCTTTCGTTTGGATAGAGACAGCCTGAAAACCTAATCTCAGTTTTCAGGCTGCCTTTCTTACATCAAGCCAGCTTCGCGCCGACCCAATCTTTCACGCTCTCAATCATCGCGGGCAGTTTCTCGACATCGCTGCCGCCGGCCTGTGCCAAGTCCGGTCTGCCACCGCCTTTGCCGCCGACTTGTTCGGCTGCAAATTTAACCAGATCGCCTGCTTTGACTTTGGCAGTCAACGGTTTGGATACGCCTGCGCACAGGGAAACTTTGCCGTCGTTTACTGCGGCGAGTAATACGATGGCTTGTTCTGATTTGCCGGTCAAGTCGGTCACGATTTCGCGCAGGGCTGCGGCATCGGCTTCGATTTGGGCGGCAACGAGTTTGGCTGCGCCCAAGTCTTTTGCGTTGTCCAAGAGTTTGGCGCCTGCGTGGACGGCGAGTTCGGCTTTGGCGCGTGCCAATTCTTTTTCCAATGCTTTGGCGTGTGCCGCGCCTGCTTGGATTTTCGCCAGTACGTCTTTTTCGGTTTGGGCTTTGGTTTCGGCAATGATGTCTTTAACCAAACGCTCTTGATCTTGCGCCCATTTGAGTGCGTTCAGGCCGGTGATGGCTTCGATACGGCGTACGCCTGCGGCAATACCGCCTTCGCTGATGATTTTGAAGAGGCCGATGTCGCCGGTGCGTGAAACGTGTGTACCGCCGCACAATTCGGTAGAGAAACCGCCCATTTGCAGTACGCGTACTTCGTCGCCGTATTTTTCGCCGAAGAGCATCATGGCGCCGGTTTTTTGGGCATCCTCCATGCTCATAATGGCGGCGTTGACGGCAACGTTGGCCAAAATGGCTTCGTTGACGCGGCGTTCGACTTCGGCGATTTCTTCGGAAGTTACTGCTTGAGGATGGGAAATGTCGAAACGGGTGGATTCGGCGGTAACTAAAGAGCCTTTTTGTTCAACGTGTTCGCCCAATACATCGCGAAGGGCTTTGTGCATCAAGTGGGTCGCGCTGTGGTTGCGCATATTGGCATTGCGGATTTCGTCATCCACTTTGGCGGTAACGCTGTCGCCGACTTTCAGACGGCCTGAAGTTTGTACGCCGAATTGACCGAATACGGCCGCTTTGATTTTTTGGGTATCGCGTACTTCAAAGCGGTTTTCGCCTGCGAAGATATAGCCGACGTCGCCGACTTGACCGCCGGATTCTGCATAGAACGGGGTAAAGTCGATAACGATGGCACCTTCGTCGCCTTCGTTCAATTCGTTGACTTGCTCGCCGTCTTTGTAGAGGGCGAGGACTTTGGATTCGGTTTGGCGTTCGCTATAACCTTTAAACTCGGTGTCCTGACCTTCGTAAGGCAGTTGGGCGTTGGCTTTGAAGCTTTGTGCGGCGCGTGCGCGTGCGCGTTGGGCTTCCATCTCACGCTCGAAGCCTGCTTCGTCCAAGTCGATGCCCAGTTCGCGCGCCATGTCGGCGGTTAGGTCGTAGGGGAAACCGTAGGTGTCGTAGAGTTTGAAGATGTGTTCGCCGCCGATAACGAGTTTGCTGTTGGCGATGTTGTCCATCAAGTAGGTGTTCAAGGCTTCGGCAAACGGTTTTTCCGCGTCGGGAATATGGGCGGTTTCCAAAGCAGCCTGCAAATCGATATACATGCCTTCGTTCAGGCTGCCTGAAACTCGAGGACGGATAACGATTTGCTTTTTGCCCGGAGTAACACGGGAAGCGGCGGTAAATTCCACACCATCTGCAGTTTTCAATGTCAGTGGTTTGCCCACACCGTCTTGCGGCAGCAGGCTTTCCAGTTTCAGGAATTTCATGCCGTTGAGCACTTGGTTGAACAAGCCCATGCCTTTTTCCAGCGTTTCGCCGAAGCGGCTTTCTTCCGCGCGCAAGGCTTCCATAATCTGTGTCTGTTTCTCTTTCAACTCAGGATACGCATCACCCATTACTTTGACTAAATCGGGCACAAGTTTGTAGAAAAACGCCTGTTTCTGACCGAGTTTGTAACCGTGGCGTACAGCGCGGCGGATAATGCGGCGCAATACGTAGCCGCGGCCTTCGTTGGAAGGCAATACGCCGTCTGCAATCAGGAAGGAGCAGGAGCGGATGTGGTCGGCGATGACTTTCAGGCTGGGTTCTTCCATGCTGAATGGCGCGCCGGTTTCGCGGGCAACGGCTTTGAGCAGGTCTTGGAACAAGTCGATTTCGTAGTTGCTGTGAACATGCTGCATGACGGCGGCCATACGCTCCAAGCCCATGCCGGTATCGACGGAAGGCTTAGGCAGCGGATTCATATTGCCTTGTTCGTCGCGGTTGAACTGCATGAATACGCAGTTCCAAATTTCGATCCAGCGGTCGCCGTCTTCTTCAGGGCTGCCCGGAATGCCGCCCCAGATTTCTTCGCCGTGGTCGTAGAAAATTTCGGAGCAAGGGCCGCAAGGGCCGGTGTCGCCCATTTGCCAGAAGTTGTCGGATGCGTATTTCGCGCCTTTGTTGTCGCCGATACGGACGATGCGCTCGGCAGGCATGCCGATTTCGTTCAACCAAATGTTGTAGGCTTCGTCGTCTTCTGCGTAAACGGTCGCCAAGAGTTTTTCTTTAGGGATATTCAACCATTCGGGAGAAGTCAGGAATTCCCAAGCGAAGTGGATCGCGTCGCGTTTGAAGTAGTCGCCGAAGGAGAAGTTACCCATCATTTCAAAGAAGGTGTGGTGGCGGGCGGTGTAGCCGACGTTTTCCAAGTCGTTGTGTTTGCCGCCTGCGCGTACGCATTTTTGCGCGGTAGTGGCGCGGTTGTAGGGGCGTTTGTCAAAGCCGAGGAATACGTCTTTAAATTGGTTCATGCCTGCGTTGGTAAACAGCAGGGTCGGGTCGTCGTGTGGCACGAGCGAGGAAGAGCGGACGATGGTGTGGCCTTTAGATTCGAAAAATTTCAGGAATTTTTGGCGTAGTTCGGTGGTTTTCATAATGTCTCGATAAAATTTTGTACAAAGATTTCAGACGGCCCGGACGGCGCGTTGAGATTAAAAACGAATGGGCGTTATCTTACCGCAAAACCATATTTCAAGCTATCGGCAGAAAGGTTTTAAGTTGGCGGCAAGCTGTCTTTCAGACGGCCTCAAGCGGGTCGATATCTTTTAGCAATGAAGCCTATCCGCCCCGGCTTGCCTGCTTTATAATGCCTTTCTCTTTTCAACCGGATACGCAAGGAATGATAATGGCCAAACATCTGCCCCTCATTGTACTGACTGCGCTGGCATTGGCCGGCTGCGGCGGCTCGGACAAAACTTCTGCCGACAAGGCGGCGCAAACCGATAATCAAAAGGTATTGAGCATTTACAACTGGTCGGAATATGTCGATCCCGAGACGGTTGCTGCGTTTGAGAAAAAACACGGTATCTCAGTAACTTATGATGTATATGACAGCGATGAAACGCTGGAGAGCAAGGTATTAACCGGCAAGTCGGGTTACGACATCGTGGGTCCTTCCAATGCGTTTGTCGGTAGGCAGATTAAGGCAGGTGCGTATCAGAAAATCGACAAATCCCTGATTCCCAACTATAAAAACTTGAATCCTCAGTTGATGAAACTGATGGAAGGCGTTGATCCGAATCACGAATACGCCGTTCCGTTTTATTGGGGGACTAACACCTTCGCCATCAATACCGAGCGTGTGAAAAAGGCTTTGGGTACGGACAAACTGCCGGACAATCAATGGGATTTGGTGTTTAACCCCGAATACACGTCCAAACTCAAGCAATGCGGCATCAGCTATTTGGACAGCGCGGCGGAAATTTATCCTATGGTGTTGAACTATATGGGTAAAAATCCAAACAGCAGCGAAACGGCGGATATTAAGGCGGCTACGGAAGTCTTGAAGAAAAACCGTCCGTACATCAAGCGTTTTACCTCGTCCGGTTTTATCGATGATTTGGCGCGCGGCGATACTTGCGTAACGATTGGTTTTGGCGGCGATTTGAACATTGCCAAACGTCGTGCCGAAGAAGCGGGCGGCAAGGAAAAAATCCGTGTGATGATGCCGAAAGAAGGCGTGGGAATTTGGGTGGACTCGTTTGTGATTCCGAAAGATGCCAAACATGTGGCCAATGCCCATGCGTATATCAATGATTTCTTAGATCCTGAAGTTGCGGCGAAAAACGGCAATTTTGTCACTTATGCACCGTCCAGCAAACCGGCTCAGGAGCTGATGGATGAAGAGTTTAGAAACGACAATACGATTTTCCCGACTGATGAAGATTTGAAAAACAGCTTTATCATGGTGCCTATCCAGCCGGCGGCGTTGAAATTTATGGTCCGTCAATGGCAAAGCGTGAAAGCAGGAAAATAAGCTGATTTGAGCATATTCAGGCCGTCTGAATGGTGTAACCGAAATTTTTAATTTCGTTTTACGGCTGTTCAGACGGCCTTTGGTTTGTGTCAGACTGGCTTGAATAAGGTTTGAAAAAAACAAAGGGCGTGTTTATCAATCACGCCCTTTGTGTTTGTTTCAGACGGCCTTAGAATTTCACGCCTTTATGCAGGGCAACAATGCCTGCGCTCATGTTGTGGTAATCCACGCTGTCGAAGCCTGCATCCAGCATCATTTGCTTCAAGGTTTCTTGGTCGGGGTGCATACGGATGGACTCGGCGAGGTATTGGTAGCTATCGGCATCTTTGGCAATCAGTTTGCCCATAATCGGCAACAGTTTGAAAGAGTAGAGGTCGTACACGCCTTCCAAAGGTTTGTACACTTTAGAGAATTCCAACACCAGCAGGGTGCCGCCCGGTTTCAATACGCGGTACATTTCTTTCAGCGCGGCATCTTTGTGCGTCATGTTGCGCAGGCCAAATGCGACGGAAACCAGATTGAAATAGTTGTCGGGGAACGGCAATTTTTCAGCGTCTGCCAACGATACGGGCAGAATCATGCCTTCGTTGAGCAGGCGGTCGCGGCCGACCGTCAGCATGGAGGAGTTGATGTCTGTCAGCCAAACTTCGCCTTCTTTGCCCACACGTTTCGCCCAGCCTCGGGACAAATCGCCAGTACCGCCGGCGATATCCAATACTTTGTCACCTTTTTTCAGGCGGGCGGTATTGATGGTGAAATGTTTCCAAACACGGTGCAGACCGCCGGACATTACGTCATTCATAATGTCATAGTTTTTTGCCACGGAGTGGAAGACTTCGGCAACTTTGCCTGCTTTTTCGTCTTCGTCAACGGTAGTGAAGCCGAAATGGGTTTTGTGGTCGCTCATAGTGTCTGCCTTCTTAAAATAATACGGATTCAGATATCGAATACGTCGAAATCGCCAACCACTTTCGACGCGGGAAATATAGTTTGTGCCTGCCGCTCCAGTATCAGGCGTTGTTCTTCTTCGGTATAACGTGCGCTGATGTGGGTCAGGTAAAGTTGTTTCACATTGGTTTGCAAAGCCAGTTTGGCGGCATCGAATATGCTCGAATGGAACACTCGTTCCGCTGTCTCTTCATCGCCTGCCGCAAAGGTTGCTTCATGCACCAAAACGTCTGCGTTTTGCGCGGCGCGTACTGCCTGCGGACGGGCTTTGGTATCGCCGAAGATGGCCACTTCTCGGCCTTTTTGGGGCGGGGAGAGGGACGCTTTGCCGTCAATGGTTCTTCCGTCATTCAAGCTTACGGTCTCGCCTTTTTTCAGACGGCCTTTCCGCCGCAACCGCCGCTACCGCAGGAATGTGTGTGTTTGGGTTTCAAATCTTCAGCACTTGGCGTTCTGGACGCACCGGCTTTTTCGAGGCGGTTGAGATAGTCTTGCCAAAGCGCATCTTGATTGTGCGCCAGTCGGTAGAGATAGTCCCAGTCGTAAAGGCCGCTGTCGTGGCCGTCTGAAAAAGTAATTTTCAAGGCGTATTGGCCGACGGGGTCTAAATCGGTAATGCTGACTTCGGCTTTGCCTGTTTGCAAAACATCTTGACCGGTACCGTGTCCGCGCACTTCCGCGCTGGGCGAGTACACGCGCAGGTATTCGGCAGGAAGGCTCTTGGCACCGTCAACATAGACCAAAGTCAGTACGCGCCGTTCTTTTTGGAGGCGGATTTCTTGTGGGATTTTATCGGCTTGGGTCATGTCATGCTCCGTTCTTTTTACGCAAATAGGCAACGCGTACAGAAAAAATACCGCCAAGTACGGCAAACAGCACGATTGCGTAGAGTGAAAACCGTATCAGGCTCACTTGTGTGTCCGCCGTCAGCCCCAAGGGCAGCAACATCACGGCAACGAACAGTAAAAATGCGGCCAACATGGCGGCAATGCTGGCAAAGGCATAGCGGGTATTGGCTGCTGTTTGCGGATGTTTGGTCATATTGGATAGCTTGCCGTAGGGTAATGAGGCGGTATTTTATCAGTTTTTTGGTGCTTCATGCCGTCTGAAAACGGCTTTATTTCCATAAATAAAGTGTAATGGCGCGCCTGTCTTCGCCTTCGGGCATTAAGCGGATGCTACTGCCTTTGCTTCCGTTGACACGGATAATGATACCGCCGGCCTGCCGCTCGATGATGTCGAGTTGGGTGTCGCGGTTCATGCGGTAGTTGTAGCGTTCGCATTGTTTCAAGCACCAAAAATCCTGCCAATGGATAAAATATTTTTGTCCGGATTCGATGGCCAGCGTTTCGCCGCCTTTGACGATGAAATAAGGATAATCGGGTTTTTGCGTGCTGAATGTCCATTCGGCCGTTCTGTTTTTTCCGTTTTGACGGTATTGGAACACAGCACGGTAGTCGGTGTCGTATTCCAATGGCTGTAAAGGAAACAGCGCAAATTGGCGTTCGGTCAGGAGGCGGTTTGGGTCATTATCTTTATCTAAGATTTTGACGTCTTTGATTTCTTTTGTGTCCTGATACAGTTTGAACGAACGCATTTTGACCGGGGGCGATTGTTCGGAGAAGGCGATGCTGACCGGATTGCCGGTCATTTCATAATGCGGCATAGGGTCGGGACGCTCGCCATGGAAAACCGGCGAAGCGAAATTGCCTTGCGGATAGGTGATGTAAGGCCGGGTTTTGCGGTTGGAAATTTCGTCCGCATAAACAATGGTGTGGCCATGACAGGCATCTTGATAAAACGAGCGGCTGAGGTCGGAGAGAGGGCGGTTTTTTTGGCAGAGGCTGTTGAATCTGCTGTCGCCCTGATTGATGCTCAGCGCGATTTGTTTGCCTTGCGATTCAAATGCTGCACCGGCTTCGTCGATATTTTGATCGAGCAAGGAGAAACGGTGGTAAATCGCCGTCATCAGGTTGTCCAGTTGATGTTGGGCAGGTAGATGGTCGTTGATTTTTTCGTTTGGCGGGTGCTGGCCGGTGCTGACGTTTTCGTGCACGCCTTTATAGGCATAACCGGCTTTGCGCGTGCGGTCGGATGGGCGTGGGCCTGTGTAAAAGGGATTGCGTGTATTGTGTTCGTCATGTCCGTCGTCAGGATTTTGCAGCAGATAGCGGGCATGATTGCGCGCGGCGCGTTCGAGTGTGGCTGAGTGCGCCAGTGCGGGCAGGTTGGCTGAGGCGCGGAGGAAGTTTAAATACGCCAAGGCGTCAAAATCGGCAACGGCAGTACGATTTTGCGGCGGTTGGGCATAGATGAGCTGGTCTTCGGAATAGCGGTGGGTTTCGTAGTATTGGAATATGCCGAGGGCGACGGCAAAACCGCCCAGCCAGTAAAGAATATGTTTCATTATATGTACTGCGTTCAGACGGCCTTGAGCTACGGCTCTTTCCCCTTGAAACTCATGCCGCTGAATGATTATTTTGATGGCGGTTTGACTTGGAATGCTTCAGGATGGGATTTGAAATATTCGACAGCGACAAACCCGCCGCCAATAATAAGCAACAGGGCAATGGCCATGCCGATCATCGCTAAAATGAATTTGTCCATATTGGTCCGTTTGAATGAAGGCCGTCTGAAACACTTGGAAGCGTTCAGACGGCCTTAAAGTCAGGTTAATTAACGTTCGATTTGCGATACGTCGCGTACTGCGCCTTTGTCGGCGGAAGTCGCCATCGCGCCGTAGGCACGCAGGGCTGCGGAGACGTAGCGGTCGCGGTTTTCCGGTTTCCACGCTTTGCTGCCGCGTGCTTCCATTTCGGCACGGCGTGCGGCAAGCTCTTCATCGGAAATGACAAGGTGGATGCTGCGGTTTGGAATATCGATTTCGATGGTGTCGCCTTCGTGTACCAAACCGATGGCGCCGCCTTCTGCCGCTTCAGGCGAAGCGTGGCCGATGGACAGGCCGGAAGTACCGCCGGAGAAGCGGCCGTCGGTCAGAAGGGCGCATTCTTTGCCCAAACCTTTGGATTTCAGGTAAGAAGTCGGGTACAGCATTTCTTGCATGCCCGGGCCGCCTTTAGGGCCTTCGTAGCGGATGATGACGATGTCGCCGGCGACGATTTGGTTGCCCAAAATGCCTTCGACTGCGTCTTCTTGGCTTTCAAACACGCGGGCGCGGCCGGTAAATTTGAGGATACTCTCGTCCACGCCTGCGGTTTTCACCACGCAACCGCGTTCGGCGATGTTGCCGAACAATACTGCCAAGCCGCCGTCTTGCGAGTAGGCATGTTCGACATCGCGGATACAGCCTTTTTCGCGGTCGAGGTCAAGGGTTTTCCACATACGGTTTTGCGAGAATGCTTGGGTGGTGCGCACGCCGCCGGGGGCGGCTTTGAAACGCTCGATGGCGTGGGTGTTTTCAGGGTTGGTCACGTCCCATTTTTCAATCGCGTCTTTCAGCGTCGGTGCGTGGATGGTGTACACGTCGGTGTGCAGTTTGCCTGCTTTGTCCAATTCTTTCAGGATGGCGAAAATGCCGCCTGCGCGGTGTACGTCTTCCATGTAGTAGTCGTGGTTGTTTGGCGCGGTTTTGCAGATGCAGGGCACAACGCGGCTCAAGCGGTCGATGTCGGCCATTTTGAAATCGACACCGGCTTCGTTGGCAACAGCCAACAGGTGTAGAATGGTATTGGTAGAGCCGCCCATGGCGATGTCCATGGTCATGGCGTTTTCAAACGCTTTTTTAGTGGCGATGCTGCGCGGCAACACAGTTTCGTCGTCTTGCTCGTAGTAGCGTTTGGTGATTTCGACAATCATGCGGCCGGCTTCGAGGAACAATTCTTTGCGGCCTGCGTGGGTTGCCAGATAAGAACCGTTGCCCGGCAGGGAAAGGCCGAGCGCTTCAGTCAGGCAGTTCATGGAGTTGGCGGTAAACATGCCGGAGCAGGAGCCGCAGGTCGGGCAGGCGTTTTGTTCGACTTCTTCGACTTGTTTGTCACTGATATTGTCGTCAGCCGATTCGATCATGGCGTCAATCAAGTCCAAGCGGCGTTCGGGTTGAATGTTTGCAACTCCGATAACTTTACCGGCTTCCATCGGGCCGCCGGAAACGAAGATGGTCGGAATATTCAAGCGCATGGCGGCAATCAGCATTCCCGGGGTGATTTTGTCGCAGTTGGAAATGCACACCAGCGCGTCGGCGCAGTGGGCGTTGACCATGTATTCGATGGAGTCGGCAATCAGGTCGCGGCTGGGCAGGGAGTAGAGCATACCGCTGTGGCCCATGGCGATGCCGTCGTCAATGGCGATGGTGTTGAATTCTTTGGCAATGCCGCCGGCTTTTTCGATTTCACGGGCAACCAGTTGGCCCATATTGTGCAGGTGCACATGGCCTGGGACGAATTGGGTGAAGGAGTTGGCAATGGCGATAATCGGTTTGCCGAAGTCGGTTTCCATGACGCCGGTCGCACGCCACAATGCGCGCGCACCTGCCATATTGCGGCCGTGGGTAGAGGTTTTGGAGCGGTATTCAGGCATTTTTGTTCCTTTGTTTTATGCTGAGGCCGTCTGAAATAGGCTGGTAGTTTGGCGGCCCGTTGTAGAAATAATTCGGTATTTTATACCAATTACGAGCGATGAAGCACGCTATTTTGTAATAAAACTAAACTGTATTTACTTCACCTGAATTTGCTGCTCATTCTTTCAGACGGCCTGAAGTTTTCTTAGGATAAAACGTTGTCTTTCTCATTTGCAAAAGATGTTGGCATCAAAAAGTGATATGATAGGGAACTTCTCACATTTCTAAGGATAAGACGATGAAAAAAATCTTGTTTGCATTGTGTTCGGCCATGTTGGTTTCTACTGCATCTGCCGCTGTTTATAAAGTGGACGAATCCCATACTAACGCCCGTTTTGCCATCGACCATTTCAACACCAGCACCAACGTCGGCGGTATTTATGGTTTGACCGGTAATTTGGAATTTGACCGCGCCAAACGCCAAGGTTCTATCGATATCGTATTGCCTTTGTCCAAACTGCAAACCGGTTCTGACCACTTTACCCAACATTTGAAATCTGCCGATATTTTCAATGCAGACAAATACCCTGAAATCCGTTTTGTATCTACCAAGTTCAATTTCAACGGCAAAAAACTGCTTTCCGTTGACGGCAATCTGACCATGAACGGCAAAACTGCGCCGGTGAAACTCAAAGCCGATAAGTTCAACTGCTACCAAAGCCCGATGGCAAAAGCAGAAGCGTGCGGCGGCGACTTCAGTACCACCATCGACCGTACCAAATGGGGTTTGGATTATTTGGTAAGCGCCGGTATGAGCAAAAAAGTAAACATCAATATCCAAATCGAAGCAGTGAAACAATAATCCTGCTTGATTTCAAAATAAAGACCGTCTGAACAGGTAAGGCAGAAATCGTTGATTTCGTTTATCCCTGTTCAGACGGCCTTATGATTAAAGACGTTTAGGATTCTTTATTTTTATCGGCTTTGGCTGCCCAATAAGTTGCCAGAAGCGAGCCTGAGATATTGTGCCACACGCTGAACAATGCGCTGGGAACGGCAACAACCGGCGCGGCGGCAAAGTGTGCGGCGGCAAGGGCTGCGCCTAAGCCTGAGTTTTGCATACCGACTTCGATGGCCAGCGTTTTTTGTGCATCATAAGGCAGGCCGATCCATTTGGCGGCAAAGAAGCCGAGCAGATAGCCGATGCCGTTGTGAAGTACGACAACCGCGAAAATCAGCAGGCCGCTTTCAATAATCTTGCCTTTGCTGGCGCCGACTACCGCGCCGATAATCAGCACGATGGCGGCAACGGAAACCAGCGGCAGCGCGTCGGTCAGTTTTTCAGTTTTGTTGCCCAAGACTTTATGGACAATCAAGCCCAAAACGATGGGGAACAAAACCATTTTGACGATGGACATCAACATACTGCCCGCTTGGATTTCCAGCATTTCACCGGCAAGCATCAGGAAGATGGCGGGGGTCAGCAATGGGGAAATCAGGGTGGAAACCGATGTAACGGCAACCGACAAAGCCACATTGCCGCGCGCCAGATAAGTCATTACATTGGAAGCCGTACCGCCCGGGCAGCAGCCGACCAAAATCACACCGACCGCGATTTCGGCAGGCAGGTTCAACAGCTTGGCCAGCAGATAGGCGGTTGCCGGCATGATGGCGAATTGTGCAATCACGCCGATGATGACGGCTTTGGGGCGTTTGAACAAAATGTCGAAGTCGGAAGGTTTGAGCGTCAAGCCCATGCCGAACATAATGATGCCCAAAAGCCAAGGAATGTAAGGGCCGACCCATTTGAAGGTGTCGGGTGCGGAAAAAGCGATGCCGGCAAAGAGCGCCGCCCAAAGGGAAAATGTTTTTCCAATAAAGTTGCTGATTTTATTGAGGATACTCATGATAATATGTTGTGAAGTTGTTTTTAAGGGAAATCAAGGATACACGCCTTAACCTTAATTTGCAAAATGACTTAAAAATAAACCAGGCCGTCTGAAAATAGAGATTGATTTTCAGACGGCCTGCAATTTGTATTGATGATACAGGCGGTATTACTCTTTTGATAAAATATTGCGCAGCCATCGGGCGGCAGGTGCGATTTCTCCGGCGAGCATGCCGGTTTCGATTTGGCTGCTGTGTTTGATGACATCGGCCGCCGCACCATGCAGCCAAACGCCGGCACAAGCGGCCTGGAATGCCGGAATGCCTTGTGCCAGCAGGCTGCCGATCATACCGCTTAAGACATCGCCGCTGCCGGCGGTGGCCAAACCGGCATTGCCGCTGGTGTTGGTATAGGTCATGCCGTCAGTTGCGGCAACTAATGTATGATGGCCTTTCAATACGACAGTCGCGCCATATTTTTGGCTGATTGCGGTTACGGTTTTCTGTCTGTCGGCTTGAACTGATTGGGTATCGGTACCGAGTAGGCGGGCGGCTTCGGCCGGATGGGGTGTCAGGACGATATGTTTGTACGATTTGAGGCGTTCGGCCAATTCGGGAGAACGGGCCAGCAGTGTCAAGGCATCTGCATCGAGCAATAAAGGCCGGTCATGGTGTGTCGACAGGATTTTGGGCAGCAGCTGCTCCGATAATCCGTCCAAACCAAAGCCACAACCGATTACCCTAGCGCTGACATCGTTGCGCTCCATCAGTTGGGTCGCAGTGGCAAGCATGATTTCAGGGCGTTCGGGAATGATGGCAAAAGGCAGCGCGGCTTGGTTGAAACCCGCCCAAACCTTGCCGCACCCCTGATACATGGCGGCTGTGGCTGCTAAAACCACTGCGCCGCTCATTCCCGTTGCGCCGCCGATAATGGCAAGCGTGCCGTATGTGCCTTTGTGCGACTCTTGGGCGCGGGGGCGGAATACGTCGGGAAATGCTAAGGCCGTCTGAAAAGCTTGAAGCGATTCGGGAAGCGTGTAGATGGGCTGCATGGCGTAACCTTCCAAGATAAGAAATTTAATTTTAAATCAGAAAGTAAAAGGTAATGAAGCAAAAAATAAAAGTTTGGGACGCACCTACGCGCCTGTTCCATTGGCTCTTGGTGTTATTGATGGGTTTTATGTGGTACAGCGCCACACGAGGCGGCGATATGCTGGTATGGCACTTGCGCGGTGGCTTGTTGATGCTGGCTTTGGTGGCTTTCCGCTTGTGCTGGGGGATATGGGGCAGCGATACGGCAAAATTCAGCCGATTTGTGCGTCCGTTTTCCGAAATCTGCCGCTATACGCAAGGCCAGATGTCTGAAGACGAATTGGTCGGCCACAATCCTTTGGGCGCGCTGATGGTCATCGCTTTATTGGCCGCCTTGGTTTTTCAGACGGCCACAGGCTTATTTGCCGCCGATGAAAATACGTTTACCAATTCCGGTTTTTTGAATCATTTGGTCAGCGAACACGCCGGTACGCTGGCGCGAAAAATCCATGTCAATTTCTTTAATGTCTTAGCTGTTTTGGCGGGCGTACATATCGCGGCTGTTTTGCTGTATCGCTTTGTGAAAAAACAGGATTTGATTACGCCGATGATTAACGGCTTTAAAACCATTGATGCTAAGCAGCCTAAATTGGCCGGAATGGGACAACTGCTTGCCGCTTTGTTGGTGGCGATTGCGTTAGTGTGCGCAGTATGGATGTTGCGCGGCTGATTTTTTAAGGCGGATACCCAAAAACAAATCGACCCCGATAGCTGCGATGGCTGTTGGGGTCGGTTGCTTTTTAGGGTTTAAAAGATGAGTTTAAAAGATGATGTTCAGACGGCCTTAACGCAACGCAAGATGCTGTGTCCGCGGCCGATGCCGTCTGAAATTTCCGCTACTTTCAATCCGGCTTTTTCAACGCAACGGATCAGGTCTTCAGAATGGAAGATTTTGCTGTTGCCGTTGGCCATGGCAGTGAAATACAGGCTGGTCATGGTCAGGCAGTAGGCGGCGGTTTCGTAGCGTTGCCTGTCCCAGAAAGGCTCCATGATGTAGAGGCTGGTGTTTTCACTCATGGACGCGGCGGCGCGTTGAAGAATGCTGGTGGCTTGTTCTTCGGTGAAACAGTCCAGGAATTGGCTCATCCAAATTGCGTCAAAACCGGTTGGGAACGGAATTTCAGGATCAAGCAGGTTGGCCGGATGGGCGTGGATACGGTCCGCGCCGTTTTTGCCTTTGGTCGCTTCGCGCATCAAGCCGATTTGTTGCGGCAGATCCATGATGGTGACTTCGACTTCGGCATTGTGGTTGACGCATTGCTCTGCCCAGCGGCCGGTATTGCCGCCGACATCGAGCAGTTTTTTAACCGGTTTGGCGAACACGGTGTTGAGCGCTTCGGCGAAGGAGTTGTCGGAATAATAATGGTCGAATGCAAACCATTTTTCCTGCGCGATGCTTGGCAATGAAGACAATCCTTCGTAAATGGTCGGCCAGTCGCCGAATACTTTCAGGCCTTCGGGCTTGCCGGTTTGCAGGGTTTTTTCCAAATCAAACATGCCTAGGTAGCAGATTTCCTGCGTGAAATCCATATTGACGCGGGCCATTTTGTCTTTGAGGACAAACCAACCGGCCTTGCTGATGAAATAGCGGTTGTCGCGAGTCAAGACAGTGCCGATAGAAAGTGAAGCTTCCAGCAGGACTTGTGCCGCGTAGTTGCTGATTTTCGCTTTTTCAGCGATTTCGGCTTGAGTGAGACCGTCTGGATGGTCGTTCAGCAGGTCCAGAATGCCAAATTTCACCATCAGGCGGGAAACTTGGAACACAATCGGTGCAAAAGCGATTTCTTGAGCCAGACGTTGAGCCTCGCCTGCGGACTGGTGTTCGTGGGAATAGCGTTGTTCTAGGGCAGGGAAGAGTTGCATATTGTTGGTTTTCCACTAAAAAGTTAATAAGTATATTCAGACGGCCTCAAACACAATCCGTCCTGATGCACACGGATGCTTTCCGTTGTTGATTTTAAAGCTCAGTTTGTTTTTGCCTTCATCGTATTTCAGCTCTACCGACACTTCATCGTGAGGACGGATAAACTGCTGATATTTTAGATTTTCGATGCGGATAACGCGCTGTTTGCCCCATGGCTGGGGCGCGATCAGGTTGCGCACCCATTGTAGCTCGACCACGCCGGGAACCAGCGGGAAGGTGGCAAAATGGCCGCCGAAATAAACCAAATCCAAAGGCACGCGGCCGATGAAGGTTTCGGTATTGGTTTCATCGTCAGATGATGTTTTCGACCAAACGGGTGAAGTTTGGGCAACGGTAAAGGCCGTCTGAAAATCCGCCGCGGCGATTTTGGCTTGGGCATTGCGCGGCAGGCTGTCGGTAAAACGCCAGTAGCGCGGCAGGGCGATGGTATCCTGCGTGGCGGCTAGATGGCGTTTGAGTGTATCGGCAACCGCAGCGCGGCCTTTCTCGCGCAAGGCGGCGATACCGTCTGCGTTCAATGCCGCCCATATGGCAATGCGTTGGTGTTGCGGATGACGGCCGCAATGGGCGTCGGCAATCCAAGGATGTTGTAAAAGTTCGTGTTCGATTTGGGTCAGCGACACGCGTTTGTCCTCAAATTTAATAATACGGTCTTGGCGACCGAGTAACAGAAAACCGTCATCTTGCGGCTCGATCAAATCGGCTGTTTGACGACGTTCGGGCGACCAAGGCGAAGAAGCCCACAGTGCGCCTTCTTCGTTTTGCCCGATTTCCACGCCCTTGAAAGTCTGCCATTCTTGGCGTTCGCAACGTGAGGCAATCACGCCGGTTTCGGTACTGCCATAGACTTCAAACGGGCGGACGGCAGCCTGTTGCAGCAAATTCGCCGTGGCCGCGGGCAATGCGCCGCCAGCCGAGACAATGCCTGCAATTTTATGGCCGATACTTTGCCAGTTGCGGTTTTCGCCCAAGCGGTTGAGTACGGCCGGGCTGGCAATCCAAACCACTTTATCATGTGCGGCCGTACTGGAAAGCAGGTTTTCCGGATAAACCGCCTGCTGTCGTTCCATAGTCCAACCCATTGTCAGCGCGAGTGCGAAGCGGAACGTGAAGCCGTAAAGGTGTTGCGGAATCACGCTGCCGACCACGGTTTCGCCATGTTGTCCAAATGGCAGCGTATTTGCCAAAGTCAGGGCTTCTGCCTGCATTTGCGCGGCGGTTTTCACAATAATCTGCGCTTCGCCGCTGGAGCCCGATGTTTTCAGCCATGCTTCGGCATGGTCGGGAATCAGATGGTTTTCAGGATAGGTGTTCAGCCCTTCCAAATCTGTTTTAGCTAATACATCAGGCAAGTGCCAGATGTTTAGGCCGTCTGAAGACAGCTTTTTATCTGTTGAATCCGTTAAAAACGCTTCTGCCGTTTTTCCCCACTCCAAATTGTCTTGCGCCAAATTGGGCAGCAATAAAACCTTTCCGCCAGAATGCCACACTGCCAACACAGCACAGGCAAACAGCGCGCCATCGTCAAACCACAGCGCGGCCGTTTGCACGCCTGCCTGTTTCAGACGGCCTGACAGATGAAAAACCGCACGGTTGAAATCAGCACGCGTCCAATCCGGATGCGTGGCGATAAGGTCGTGTTGGGGTAAGTCGGGGGATAGGATTCGGGTTAGGTGCATGATGGTTCTAAGGTTTTATAATTTCGATGTATTTGCTTTGGTATCTTCTTTGAGTTGTGCCAAGCATTCATCGTATTGTTTGTTTGTTGTTTGGCGTACCAATTCGTAATCATTTGCCTGCCACTCTTCCAATGAATGGCTTTCACTTCTTTTGAAACAATGGAGTAAGCGATCTGTTTTGCCGCTTTGTCCGTCTACCAAAAGGCTGACTTCATTGTTCAGAAAGAATCGGTCTCGTTTATTGAATTTTTCATAAACCAAATAGAAACGACCCGGTTGGACAAATAGTTTTTTATTGGCACTATTGCCTTTAAATGACCATTTTGCCGCCCAAGCCCGAACTTTGGGGGAGAATTGTTCAAAAACGGGATTCGCAAAATTCGGTTTAATGGGCTTTCCACTTAAACTGTGTTTGCCCAGCAGGTCAGGGCCTTCATATCCAATATGACCGCTACTACCGGCAAGAATGAATAATGCAAAAGTTGCTGTAAATACGGCTGTTTGTGCAGCCCTTGCTTTTACCGTATTGGATTTCCGAATAATCATCAAATTCATGCTGCTGGTTGTAGTATCGTCAGAATAACGATTGTGTATTCGGTCAATGACGGTCAGGTTTCCCGAGCGCGTTTTGATGGTGTGGCTGGCAACTTCCGTATAATTTTTCTTGTATTCGGCTTCCGCCTTTTCTTCAGGGGATAAAGGCGTTTTAGACGTCGAAGAGCATGCGGTAAATGTGAAGGAAATCAGGGTAAGTAGGATGATTTTTTTCATTATGGTTATTCGTCTAAATGATGAAATATTTTTAATGGATTAAACCTTCAAAACCAATTTCCGATAAATCCACTCTCCGGCAAATAAGATTCCCATTAACACATACGACACAATGCCTGTATAAGCCGCCCACCAATCGTAATATTGCAAGCCTGCCAAAATGGCGGCGGTTGCGCCGTTGAAGATAAAGAACGCGCACCAGATTTGCGTAACGTGCCGAGTGTGGCGCACGCCTTCGGGCGGCAGATCGGGGTGTTGCAATCGGGCAAGGCGTTCGATAACGGTTTGTTTGGCAAACAGGCTGCCGCCGAAAACGGCAAGCATCAGCGCGTTGACGGCGACGGGATACCAATACATCGAGTCGGGCCGTCTGAAAACCAGTACCGCCGCAAAAAAGGCGGCAAGGATAATGGCCGTAATGCGTTGGGCTGTGGTTTGCGGCATGGCGGCACGTATCAGCCATAACACACACATGGCCGCTGCAAGCCAGAAAAATGCGCCGTTTTCCCTGCCGTAATACCATAGGAGCGGATAGGCGAGGCTGGCGAGGGGCAGTAGGAGTTTTCCTAATATTTTCATGGTTGCGATTGATTTTCAGACGGCCTTGCGGATTGGCAAGGCCGTCTGAAAATATGCTGATTCAAAGCAAAATCAGGAATCTTGTTGTACTTTCAAAACCGCTTGAACCACGTCTTCTACGGTACGCACATTGCGGAAGTCTTCGGCTTGCAGTTTGCGGCCGGTTTCGCGTTTGATGTGGTCGATAAGGTCGATGGCGTCAATGCTGTCGATTTCCAAATCTTCGTAGAGGTTGGTTTCGGGTTTGATGCGTTCCGGTTCGATTTCAAACAGGTTAACCAGTGCATCGGTCAGCAGGGTGCGTACTTCTTGTTCGGTCATCTTCTCTCTCCCTTATGCTTGGCGGCTCTTGACGAACTCGGCCAGTGTTTTGACGTTGGCGAAGTTTTCACGCAGGTTGTCGTTTTCACCGTCGAGCTGGAAGCCGAAGGTTTTTTGTACGGCCAAACCAAGTTCCAATGCATCAACCGAATCCAGACCCAGGCCGTCGTCACCGAAAAGCGGATCTTCGCTGCCGATGTCGGCAACGGTAATATCTTCCAGACCTAAGCTGTCGATGATTAATTGTTTGATTTGGTTTTCTAAATTGCTCATGTGGTTTTCCTTGTAAAATAGTCTTGCAGGTATTCGTTTAAACGCCTTGCGGCGATGGGCAGGGGTTTTTCTGCCAGCCATTCTTCCGGCAGGATGTCGTCGCCGACGGTAATTTCATAATGAATTTTTTGCGGTGGGATTTTGTACCACGGTTGCCCCTTTTTGAAATTGGGCGGCGTCATCTTGATGCACACGGGCGTGATGACCGATGCGCTGCGCAAACCGAGCGATACGGCGCCGCGGTGCATTTTAACCTGTCCGTCCCAACCTGTGCGCGTGCCTTCGGGGAAAATCAGCATACTTTGCCCGCTTTTGAATACGGCGTCGATTTCTTCCAACATTTCCATGCTTTCGTCGTTGGGGATGTAGCCTGAAGCGATAATTTGGCTTTTCATGCTGGGGTTGTGCAGCAGGTCTTTTTTGACCAACACGTTCGGGTCGGGGAAGTGGCTGATCAGTAAAACAACATCCAAAAGCGAGGGATGGTTGGCAAGGATAAGCTGACCGGGTCTGCCGAGTTTTTCCAAGCCGTTGAAGCGGACGCTCAATACGCCCGACCATTGCAGGTAGCCGACGAAGAAACGCCAAACTTTGCCTATCATGCGTCTTGCTTCAAGTTGGCGTTTGATGTCGCCTTTGGTCGATTTGAGCGTATAGGGCAAAAGTGCGATTTTGAACAATACGCCTGCAACGCCGAAGAGGATGAAGCCGAAGAGTGTGGCAAAAAAGCGACGGAAATAGTCTAAAGTCTTCATGCGTTTTTCTGCCAGTGCCAGTTTCTGCCGATATAGTGTTGCGTGTGTTGTCGGCCGTCTGAAAGCAGGAAGCGTACCCACTCCAAGCTGCTCCAATAGGGCTCGACTGTTGTATCGTTAAGGTTTTTAGACGGCCTTGCGGATGTGGTTTCCAAGCTTAAGGTATAGTCTTCGCCTTTGGTGATGACCAGTGCCAATGCATAGGCAAACGGAGCACGTGTAGCCAGGACGGGATAGTCTTCAGACAAAGGGTCATCGGCGACAATCACTAAAACGGATGGCGCGCCGTCTTGCAAAAGCGCGAATGCCTCGGTCAGCGTGGTTTCAAAGGAATCGGCGGCAACGGCCAACGCGGTATGCTCGCTCATGTCTTTGCGCAACATTGACCATTGCCCAATCGTCGCGTTGTGGACGGACAGGCCGAATGAGGTCGGCGACACGGTATGCGTGTTTAAAAGCTCTTGCCACAATTCAAAGCTGCGGTTGCTTTCGCCGTCGTGCGAAACGTACACCGGGACGCTTTCGGGATATTGGTCGGCCAGATTCCATGCGGCATCGCAAACCAAGCGCGCCGCTTTTCCCAGGCGGCGGCGTTGCATAGGCGGCAAAAAGGAGAGCGCGGGTTTGCACTCCGGCAGTGAGGCGGTATCGAGTTTTCCCTGCGCCCAGTCCTGCCATTGCTCCGGCGTACTGATTTTGCTGGAGGAGGCCTGCCATGCGGCGATATTGAAGCTGAAACGGCAAACGTTTTGAGGCATGATGTCTTTCAATGTTTTACATTTTCATACATTGTAATGAAATGGGTTAGTAAAAGCTAGGCTCTGTTATAATGCATATTGTAACGTAATTTATTCCCGGATGACATTTTATGCCTTCAATACCGAGTGCCCCGATTTATGATGTGGCTCCGCTGCTTCCGCACAGCGGACATATGGTGCTTATCGACTGTGTGAAAGAATTTGGCGATGACTATACGGTTTGCTGTGCGCCGGTTGGCGAGAAGCATATTTTGCTGCAGGACGGCGTGTTGCCGTCTATGGCTTATATGGAATTGATGGCGCAGGGCATAGGCGCGTTTGCAGGCATTGAGGCTTTAAAGGCCGGAGAGCCTGTACGCTTGGGTTTTTTATTGGGAACGCGCAAGCTGGATTTGTTTGCCGATTCCGTGCCTGTCGGTACTGAGCTGGAAGTCAGGGCGCATGTGTCCATTCAGGATTTGGGCGGCATGGGCGTATTTGATTGCGAGTTGCGCTGGACGGATGCGCCGGAAGATGTGAAGCATCTGTTGCCGCCGGACGGTTTGCTGGCAAAAGCCTCTTTAAATGTGTACAGTCCGAAAGACGGCCAAATCATTTAAACCGTTTACAAGGCCGTCTGAAAAGACAAAGATTCAGACGGTCTGTCGATATAGTGAGAAAACGTATGAGTGAAACTATTTTAATTACAGGGTCTAATCGCGGTATCGGCAAAGCTGTCGCGCTTGGTTTGGCGCAGGACGGCTTTGATATTGTCGTCCACTGCCGCAGCCGCCGCGATGAAGCGGAAGCTGTCGCGGAAGAAATCCGTACATTGGGTAGAAATGCACGCGTGTTGCAGTTTGACGTGTCCGACCGCGAGGCCTGTCGTAAAATTCTGACTGCCGACATTGAGGCAAACGGCGCGTATTACGGCGTGGTGTTAAATGCCGGCCTGACGCGAGACAATGCGTTTCCTGCGTTTACAGACGACGATTGGGACTTGGTGCTGCGTACCAATTTGGACGGTTTTTATAATGTGTTGCACCCTTTGACCATGCCGATGATCCGCCGCCGTAAAGCAGGACGGATTGTGTGCATGGCGTCGGTGTCCGGTTTGACGGGCAACCGCGGTCAGGTCAATTACAGCGCGTCCAAAGCGGGCTTGATCGGCGCGGCAAAAGCCTTGGCGGTTGAGTTGGCAAAACGAAAAATTACCGTCAATTGCGTGGCGCCGGGCCTTATTGATACCGATATTATCGATGAGAACGTGCCTGTCGAAGAAATCTTAAAGGCCGTCCCTGCCGCGCGTATGGGATTGCCGGAAGAAGTGGCGCATGCGGTGCGCTTTTTGATGGATGAAAAAGCGGCGTACATTACGCGCCAAGTGATTGCTGTGAACGGAGGTTTGTGTTGAATACCAGAAGAGTCGTTGTAACAGGTATTGGCGGTATTACCGCCTTCGGCCGTGATTGGCAAAGTATTCAGACGGCCTTTAAAGCCGAAAAAAATGCGGTCAAATACATGGACTGGAGCGGACGCTTTCCTGAATTGGAAGCGCAACTGGGTGCGCCGATTGAAGGCTACACTCCACCCGAACATTGGACGCGCAAGCAGCTCAGAAGCATGGGGCGCGTATCTCATTTGTGTGTCGATGCGGCGGAACAAGCTTTGACGGATGCGGGCTTGCTGGGTGACGAAAGCATTACAGACGGCCGTATGGGCGTAGCGTGCGGCTCGTCTGTCGGCAGTACCAAAGACATCGGCGATATGGGCGAACTTCTGATTACGGGTACATCGCGCAATTTCAACGCCAATACTTATGTGCGCATGATGCCGCATACGACTGCCGCCAACATCGGCATTTTCTTCGGTTTGAAAGGCCGTATTATCCCGACTTCGAGCGCGTGTTCTTCCGGCAGCCAGGGCATTGGTTATGCTTACGAAGCGATTAAATACGGCATGATAGACATGATGCTGGCGGGCGGCGGCGAAGAATTTTGTCCGTCCGAAGTGTATGTATTCGATTCACTTTATGCCGCCAGCCGTCGTAACGGCGAACCTGAGCTGACGCCGCGCCCTTACGACAGCGGACGCGACGGCTTGGTGATTGGCGAAGGCGCAGGCATTTTCGTGTTGGAAGAATTGGAACACGCCCGTGCGCGCGGTGCGAAAATCTATGCCGAGCTTGTCGGCTACGGTGCCAACAGCGACGGTAGCCACGTTACCCAACCGCAAAAAGAAACCATGCAGAAATGTATGGAGCTTGCGCTGAAAGACGCCGGTATTACGCCCGACAAAGTCGGCTATGTCAGCGGCCACGGTACGGCGACCGAAAAAGGCGATATTGCTGAAACATTGGCGACCGAGGCCGTGTTCGGATTCATCCCCATGAGTTCGCAAAAAAGCTACCTTGGCCATACACTCGGCGCGTGCGGCGCGTTGGAAGCCTGGTTCACCATCGAAATGATGAACAACGGTTGGTTTGCGCCGACTGTCAATTTGGAAAACATCGATCCGCGTTGTGGTAAGGTAGATTACATTCAAACAGGCGGACGCGAGATCCAAACCGATTATGTGGTCAGCAATAACTTTGCTTTTGGTGGCGTCAATACTTCGCTGGTGTTCAAACGTTGGCAAGAATAATCATCGCTTGATTTCATGATTAAAGGCCGTCTGAAACTTATCTTGAGTTTCAGACGGCCTTTATTTTATTTACGGATTGAGCCGCTTTTGGATTTTATTCGTTTGTTTTCTTCTGATTTAAATCCACCAGCCTTGTTCCGGCCAAGAAGTCGTAGAGGAACTGGCGGTCGGGATGGAACAGGGCGAAGCCCCATGGCAGGATGAGCCAGATGAGCGCGGCGCCGAATGCGCCTTTGGGCGGTATATTGAGCAGATGACGCAATCCGGCGTAGGCGAGAAGGGGAATGAAAACAATAAAAATGCTTGCCCAAATAAAACGCAGGCGCAGTTGTGGCAGGGATGGCTGGGTATCGTTTTTATCGGCCAAACCGATTTTCCATGTCTGCATGGCGAGGGTTTGGCCTTTTTTGTGCCAGTTGGCGCGGAAGTAGAGCCACCATGCGTAGAACAGCATCAGGCAGGTTGTCAGCATGGACAGGCGCGTGGAAACGGGATTGAGAAAGATGGCGGCAATACCGGCTGCAAGGGCGGCAATGCTGGTCACGGCGCCGGTCAGCAGAAGTTCGTAAACCAGTGCGGCGAGGCGGCGTTTGAGAGGGGCGGTGGGAAGGCGGGTCATAATGCGATGGAAATGGAAATGGGTTTGATGGCAATAAAAACAGGCCGTCTGAAACGGGATAGGATGTTCAGACGGCCTGTTACTGTCGGGATTAGCGATGTGGACGTTTTTGACCGCGTGCCTGTTGGGCGGCCATTTGGTTCATTTCCTGACGGGTCGGACGTTTTTTGAAGATGGCGTGCGCTTCGTCAACGGAACATTTTTGCGACAGGCAAACCAAGGTAATCGCGTCTTTTTGATGTTGGCCGCCGCTGTGGTACATGCGGCGCAGGTTGGCTTCGTTGATACGGCCTTTTTCCGGATCGATGTCGAATTTTTTCAGGCGCTCGAGGAATTGGCGTTGCTGACGGCGCGAAGTCCAAACGAAACCGCCTGCGGCAGCGGCCACGATGATGACGGCCAACAGGATGGCCAGCGGCCATGAATCGACGATCAGAACGATGATGAGGCTTAATACGGCAGTGGTCAGCAGGGCCAGGCCGCCGATGCGAAGTTTGGTTTTATTATCCATATGGTTGGTGTTTCCTTGTTTTTTGCTGGAAGAGGCCGTCTGAAATGCGAGGTTCAGACGGCCTGAATTTGAGTTTACGCTATTTTACAGTATTTTCTGTTTTTGGGGCGTATTGCGTGTAAGTTTCTTGACGCGTGGCAACGGTTTCAGGCGGCCAGAGAAGTGACGAGCTGTTTGAACTCGGTCCATGCATCGCCTTTTTCCGCGCCTTTGATGATGCGGTCGATTTTGGCGCAGGTTTTGAGCGCGTCGAGCAGACGGTTGATGGAAATGCGTTTGGCAGCCATCGGTGCAAGGGTCTGCTTGTCGCCCCATAAGCGCAGACTGTTGCGCAGGCTTTGGATGTTTTGGCCTTGCTTGAGTGCGGCAGTGAGGCGGATTAGGGTGCGGATGTCTTCGGCAACCGCCCACAACAGCAAAACCGGCTCTTCGCCTTCTTCTTCCAAACCGTCCAGCAAACGGGAAACGCGCAGGGCATCGCCTTTCATCCATGCGCCTGCCAGTTGGAATACGTCGAAGCGGGCGACGGTGGCAACCGCAGCCTCTGCGTCGGCAATATTGATTAAATGGCCTTGGGGATGGAGCAGGGCGAGTTTTTCGATTTCCTGACGGGCGGCCAAAAGATTGCCTTCGACGCGCTCGGCAAAAAGGGCGAGTGCTTCAGGTTCGATATCCAAATCCTGCTGTTTCAGACGGCCCTGTATCCATTGCGGCAAAGCATGTGGAGCAACGGCTTTGGCTTCTAAGACGATGCCTTTGCCTGCCAATGCGGAAAACCATTTGGACTGGATTTGCGCTTTTTCAAGCTTGGGAAGTAGGATGAGCGTAACCGTATCTTCGGGCAGGCGTTCGGCGAAGGCTTGCAGGGCATCGCCTCCGTTTTTGCCGGGTTTGCCGTTGGGAATGTGGATTTCCAGCAGTTTCAAATCGGCAAACAAACCTGCGCTGCCGGCACTTTGCAACAGCTCGTTCCAGTCAAAATTGTTTTCAGCGGTATAGACTTCGCGATTGAGATAGCCTTGTTTTTTTGCGGCTGCGCGCAGCGTATCCAAAGCCTCGATGCGCAACAAATCCTCTTCGCCGTGGATGATGTACAACGGCTTGAGCGGCGTATCGGGGCGCAGGCTCTCAATAGGCGCGGCAGCCATTATTGCGCTTTCAGGAAAGTCAGGCGGCGGACGATTTGATCTGCGGCGTCGATGCGCATTTCAGACCAAATAGTTTCTTCCTCTTCCTGTTTGCCCAAAACTTCGCTGTCGGCGTAGTCCATGGTGCGGTGAACTTTAACTTCCATCGGTTCGCCAACCGGCTCGCCGTTGCGGAAGGCTTGGGCTTTGACGGTCATGGCCAGCAGGTATTCGTTGACCGCGGCGGCGCGGGTGATGGTGTAGATGTCGCGGCGTTTTTGAAAGTCGACAACGCGCAGGGTGATTTGTGATTCGGCTTCGCTAACCGGATGGCCGTCGGCACGGCGTAAGGCATTTTCCAGCGCTTTTTGCATGACGGCTCCGCCTTCTACATGCCAGTTCTGATAAGGCAGCGGCTGAGAAGTCACGCCTGTGCCTTTCAGGTGGAAACCGCAAGAGGCAAGCAATAGGGCAAGTGCAGGCAATAGGATTTTTTTCATTGGATATTCCTTCGTTGAAACCGGTTACGGTATCGTCGGATTATAACGAATAATGTTTAGGCCGTCTGAAACCGTAAACGGAAAGTATTTCAGACGGCCTTGTCTTTGATGGCGCAAATCTTATTTTTCCAACCAAATCAGGCTGACCATGCGGCCGGTTTGTCCGTCGCGGCGGTAGGAGAAGAAAGTATCTCGTTCCAAGACGGTGCAATGGGTGCCGCCATAAATCATGTTCACGCCTTCGCGGTGCAGAACCATGCGCGCCAAAGCGTAAATGTCGGCAAGGTATTTGCCGCCGCCGATGTCTTCAAACGCATCGGCAGCTTCCGGCATGGGTGTGCAAAACGCATCAAATACATCTTGCCCCACCTCAAACGCATCAGGGCCGATGGCAGGGGCAAGATAGGCCATGATTTCCAATGGCTCGACATTCATTGCCGCAATGGTGTTTTGCAAAACACCGCCGGCCAAACCGCGCCAACCTGCATGGGCCGCTGCAACCACCGTCCCTGCTTTGTCGCAAAACAAGACGGGCAGGCAGTCGGCAGTCATTGAAGCACAAGCGACCGTACCCGTCGTATCCACCGAGGCATCGGCGTCAGGCGTATTGCCTAACGCTTCGGCGGCATTTACAACAATGGTGCTGTGGATTTGATTAAGGTAGGCAACGGGCAGGCCGACTTGTTCCTGCACGATTTCACGGTTGCGGAGCACGGCTTGCAGATTGTCGCCGACGTGCGAACCGACATTCAGGCTGCGGTACACGCCTTCGCTGACACCGCCGTTGCGCGTGGTAATAAGCGTTTTAACATTGGCAGGGGCAGGCCAGTCGGCAGTCAAAAAATTCTTGCCTTGCGGGGCGAGGTTTAGGGTTTCTGTGATGGTTTTCATAATCTTTGAATCGCTGAAATATTGGAACGGATTGATTTCAGACGGCCTCAAATAATATTTTAGGCCGTCTGAAAAATGGGTTTAATCCCTTACGTAAACGACTTCGACATCGTAGTCGTCTTCATTCCAATCGTCGTCATCGTCCGTACCGAATTTCTCCTGCCATTCTTCCTCATTACTTAAAGACGAATCCAAACCGGCTTCCAAACGCAGGACGGAAAGCAGGTGGTACATATCGTCAGGTATAGGTGCTTCAAAAGAAACGGTTTCGCCGGTTTTCGGATGCACAAAGCTCAAGCGGTAGGCATGCAGGGCTTGGCGCGCGCCGAGGGCTTTGACGGCTTCTTTAACCGCGTCGCTGCACGGGTGGCGCAGGTTGCCGTAAACAGGGTCGGCGGCCAGCGGATGGTTGGCTTCGCGCATATGGACGCGGATTTGGTGCGTGCGGCCGGTTTCGAGCGAGCATTCGATGTAGCTGTGTGCCAGATAACGTTCCAACACTTTGACGTGGGTGATGGCAGGTTTGCCGCCGAATTTGACGACTGCCATTTTCAGGCGGTTGTGCGGATCGCGGCCGATTTGGGTTTCGATTTTGCCGTCAAAAGGAACGATGCCGTTGGCGATTGCGCGGTAAATGCGTTTGACTGTGCGCTCTTGAAGCTGTTGAACCAGTGAGTTTTGCGCCGGCAGAGTCTTGGCGACCACCATCAGGCCGCTGGTTTCTTTGTCGAGCCTGTGGACGATACCCGCACGCGGCACTTGGCTTAATTCAGGACAGTGCGCCAGCAGGCCGTTGAGCAGGGTGCCGCTCCAGTTTCCTGCGGCAGGGTGGACGACCAATCCGGCCGGTTTGTTGATGACGATGACGGTATCGTCTTCATAAATGATGTCCAAATCCATCGGTTCGGGCGTGAACGCGAGGTTTTCTTCGCTCGGACGTACCGTAACGGCAATCAATTCACCGCCTATCATTTTATCTTTGGGTTGAGCGGGCTTATCGTTTACAATGACGGCACCCTCTTTAATCCACGAACTCAGGCGGCTGCGCGAGTAGTCGGGCATGAGTTTGGCCAATACGGCATCCAGCCTTCCGCCCGCCATTTCGAGCGGAACGGTCAAATTAACACAACTTTCTGTTTCGGGGGATGACGGAAAGTCTAAATCATCGCTATAATCGGCTTCGTTATCAAAGGAAGTATTCTGCATGAAAAAAATTCTTTTAGTAGTTTCTTTAGGTTTGGCACTGAGTGCCTGCGCAAATAAAGGCACAATCGATAAAGACGCCCAAATTACTCAAGATTGGAGTGTGGAAAAGCTTTATGCCGAAGCGCAAGACGAGTTGAACAGCAACAATTATACGCGAGCTGTCAAGTTATACGAAATTTTAGAATCCCGTTTTCCAAACGGCCGCTATGCACAGCAGTCCCAGTTGGATACGGCGTATGCCTATTATAAAGACGATGAGCCGGAAAAAGCCTTGGCTGCCATTGCGCGCTTCCAACGCCATCATCCGCAACATCCGAATATGGACTACGCGCTGTACTTGAAAGGCTTGGTCCTGTTTAACGAAGACCAGTCTTTCTTGAACAAGCTGGCTTCCCAAGACTGGTCCGACCGCGACCCGAAAGCTAACCGCGATGCTTACCAGGCGTTTGCCGAGCTGGTGCAACGTTATCCAAACAGTAAATACGCAGCCGATGCAACCGAACGCATGGCCAAGCTGGTGGACGCTTTGGGCGGTAACGAAATGTCTGTGGCGCGTTATTACATGAAACGCGGTGCTTATGTCGCAGCGGCCAACCGTGCGCAAAAAATCGTCAGCCGTTACCAAAATACCCGTTATGTCGAAGAAGCTTTGGCGATGATGGAATTGGCGTACAAAAAACTGGACAAGCCGCAACTAGCAGCCGATACGCGCCGCGTTTTGGAAACCAACTTCCCGCAAAGCCCGTTCTTGCAACACGAATGGCGATCTGACGATATGCCTTGGTGGCGTTACTGGCGTTAAGCGTCGGGTTGTTCAGGCATGAATAAGGCCGTCTGAAAATGATGCATTTATGCATTTGGTTTTCAGACGGCCTTTGTTTTTAATGTTTTTTACGTTTCCTGCAAACAGGGTGCAAAATTTGTTTTAATATGGTAAAGTCTGATTTTAATAACTCGACGGTTTGAAGCCGTCACTCAGGGGCTGTTTAAATTTAAAATCAGTTTTGTTGAAGCCGCATCGGATGTGCCGTCGATGCATTCAGGAAAATTTCAGTCGTCAGGCTGATTTGGTTTTAAATTTAAGCAGCCCTTTGTGTTTACAAAAAACAGAGGTAGATTCTCATGAAGTCTTGGCAGCTTCCTGAACACGTCGCCGACGTATTGCCGACCAATGCGCGACAATTGGAAAGCGCCCGTGAGCGGCTGTTGGCTTTGTTCCGCGTGCATGGTTACGAATTGGTGCAGCCGCCGTTGATGGAATACAGCCATTCCTTATTGACGCATATCGATGCCGGTTTGTCTTTGAAAACCATTTTGGTCGTCGATCAGCTCAGCGGCCGCCAGCTCGGTATCCGAGCGGATATTACGCCGCAGGTGGCGCGCATTGATGCCCACTTGCTTTCCGCCAATCAAGGCATCAACCGTTTGTGCTATGCCGGCTCGGTGCTTCATGCGCGGCCTGACGGATTGCTTAATATGCGCGAGCCTTTGCAGGCCGGTGCGGAAATGTACGGCTTGGAAGGTATTGAAGCGGACATCGAATTGATTGATTTGATGCTGAAAAGCATGAAAATCGCCGATATGGGCGAAGTTTTGCTTTCATTAGGCCATATCGGCGTATTCCGTGCTTTAGCAAATGCCGCTCATTTGGACGAGCAACAATCGGCAACCCTGTTGTCATTGATGCAGGACAAAGATGCCGAGGCTGTCAGCCAGTTGGTTAAAGAGTGGAAACTTGACGGTATGTGGGCAAAAGCGTTTTCACTGTTGCCCCGACTGTACGGCGGTCGCGAAGTGCTGACTTTGGCCCGTGAGAAATTACCGGAATTATCCGCAGTCAGTGCGGCGCTGGATGAATTGCAGGCCGTATGCGATGCGTTCCCCAATCAAAAAGTGCATATCGATTTATCGGAATTGCGCGTTGACAATTACCATACCGGTTTGCTTTACGCAGCCTATGGTTCAAATCTTTATGATGCCGTGGCACGCGGCGGCCGTTATGACGGATTGGGCGGATACTTCGGACGCGCGCGCCCTGCTGCCGGATTCAGTTTTGATTTGCGCAGCTTTATCGGCCGCCTTCCTGCTATCGGACGGGAGTCTGTGGTGGCGGTTGATGTCAAAGACATGCCTGCGGCTCAAGAAGCGGTAGATGCTTTGCGCGAACAAGGACAATGTGTCGTTATCGATTACGGTATCGGCTACAACGGTTCGGAAGAGGTTACAGGCCGTCTGAAACAGGTAGACGGCGTTTGGAAAGTAATCGCTTTGAACGATTGAGTTTTATTTTGAAATTTTGTATCTGAAATAAGGTTAGATAGCTATGGCTAAAAATGTTGTCGTAATCGGTGCCCAATGGGGTGATGAAGGCAAAGGTAAGATTGTTGACTGGCTGGCAGAAGAAACCAGCGGTGTTGTACGTTTCCAAGGCGGCCACAATGCCGGCCATACTTTGGTCGTCGGCGGCAAAAAAACCATTTTGCGCCTGATTCCAAGCGGCATTTTGCATGAGACTTTGGACTGCTTCATCGGCTCAGGCGTCGTGGTTTCTCCTGAGGCATTGTTGGGTGAAATCGACGAATTGAACGCCGCCGGTGTGAAAAACGTTGAAGGCCGTCTGAAAATTGCGCCGACCTGTCCATTGATTCTGCCTTACCACATTGCGCTTGACCAAGCACGCGAAGCTTCCCGCGGTAAAAGCAAGATTGGTACAACCGGCCGCGGCATCGGCCCGGCTTATGAAGATAAAGTTGCCCGTCGTGCGATTCGCGTAGTGGACTTGTTGCACCCTGAAAAACTGGTTGAAAAACTGGAAGCTGTTTTGGCTTATTACAATGTCCAGCTGCAACACCTGCACCATGCCGAGCCGGTAAAACTTGAAGACGTGATGGCGGTGATTGAAAAAGTTGCGCCGCGCATTACGCCGATGATTACCGATGTTTCCCGTGTTTTGAACGAGAAAAACCGCAAAGGCGAAAGCCTGTTGTTTGAAGGCGCACAAGGTACGTTGCTGGACATCGACTACGGTACTTATCCGTTTGTAACTTCGTCCAACTGCTTAGCCGGTGCCGCTTCTGCCGGTGCAGGCGTAGGCCCGCAAATGCTGGATTACGTTTTGGGTATCGTTAAAGCCTATACCACCCGCGTGGGTTCCGGCCCATTCCCGACTGAATTGTTTGACGAAGTAGGCGCAGGTTTGGCTGAGCGCGGTCATGAGTTCGGCTCCGTAACCGGTCGTGCGCGTCGTTGCGGTTGGTTTGACGCGGCTGCTCTAAAACGCTCTATTCAAGTTAACGGCATTTCCGGCATGTGCATTACCAAGCTGGATGTCATGGACGGTGTTGAGAACATCAATATCTGCGTAGGCTATGAATTGCCTGATGGCAGCAAAACCGACATTCTGCCTTGCGGCTCTGACGCGGTGGAAACCTGCAAACCGATTTACGAAACCATGCCGGGTTGGAGCGAGTCGACTTTCGGCGTGAAAGAGTACGATAAGCTGCCTGAAAACGCTAAAGCTTACCTGAAACGTATTGAAGAAGTTTGCGGCGCGCCTGTGGCCATTGTTTCAACCGGTCCTGACCGTGAAGAAACCATCGTTTTGCACCATCCGTTTGCTTAATTGATGAAGTGAATAAAGGCCGTCTGAATTTTTCAGACGGCCTTTATATATGCAATGCAATAAAAATCAGCCCTGAAGAACACCTGTTTTCAGGGATGAATTTTGTATTCTACGCCGATTTGAAGTACGAATGTTTGGAAAATGAGATGTAGTGCCAAGTAACAATTATTCTCATTGACGTAAATCAAGAAAAACCAAATCTGTAATTTTATTTCACAAAAACCCCTGTAAATAAATGGGTATTGATGTTATCCTTTCAGAAAATTTACAGTCTATATTTTCAATAAAATTAGGAGCTTGATATGTCAAATGATGTTCAGCAACGTCCTGCCGCTTGGGAAGGTTTTGTCGGTGGTAACTGGGAAACCAACGTAGATGTCCGCGATTTTATTCAAAAAAACTACACGCCATATGAGGGCGATGCTTCATTCTTAGCACCTGCAACCGAAGCCACAACCAAGCTGTGGGCGGAAGTGATGGAAGGCATCAAGGTTGAAAACCGTACACACGAGCCGTATAAAATCGATGCGCAAATTGTCTCTGGCATTACCAGCCATGCTCCAGGCTATATCGACAAAGATTTGGAAACCATCGTCGGCCTGCAAACTGACGAGCCTTTGAAACGCTCGATCATGCCGTTTGGCGGTTTGAAAATGGTGCAAGACGCGTGCAAAGTATACAACGTTGAGTTGAATCCCGAAGTCAGCGAAATTTTCACCAAATACCGCAAAACTCACAACCAAGGCGTGTTTGATGTTTATACGCCCGACATCCGCCGTTGCCGCAAATCCGGTGTGATCACCGGCCTGCCGGATGCTTATGGCCGCGGCCGTATTATCGGCGACTACCGTCGTGTGGCATTGTACGGTATCGACTTCTTGATGAAAGACAAACTCAACCAGTTCAACTCACTGCAAGCCGATTTGGAAAACGGTGTGGACTTGGAAGAGGTCATCCGCCGTCGCGAAGAAATCAACGAACAATACAAAGCCTTGGGTCAAATGAAAGAAATGGCGGCTTCTTACGGCTACGACATTTCCGGTCCTGCAAAAAATGCACAAGAAGCCATCCAATGGACTTACTTCGCCTACCTTGCCGCCGTTAAATCTCAAAACGGCGCAGCGATGTCCTTCGGTCGCGTGTCTTCGTTCTTGGATATTTACATCGAACGCGACCTGAAAAACGGCGTAATTACCGAAACCCAAGCGCAAGAATTTATCGACCACTTGGTGATGAAACTGCGTATGGTCCGTTTCCTGCGTACGCCCGAATACGACCAACTCTTCTCCGGCGACCCGATTTGGGCAACCGAATCCATCGGCGGTATGGGCTTGGACGGCCGTACCTTGGTAACCCGCACCAACTTCCGCGTGCTGCATACCCTGTACAACATGGGTCCGTCTCCTGAGCCAAACATCACTGTATTGTGGTCAGAACAACTGCCGCAAGGCTTTAAAGAATTCTGCGCCAAAGTATCCATCGATACTTCGTCCATCCAATATGAAAACGACGATTTGATGCGTCCTGACTTTAACAGCGACGACTACGCCATTGCCTGCTGCGTCAGCCCGATGGTGGTCGGCAAACAAATGCAGTTCTTCGGCGCACGCGCCAACTTGGCAAAAACCCTGCTGTACGCAATCAACGGCGGCGTGGACGAGAAATCTAAAGAGCAGGTTGGCCCGAAAACCGAGCCGATTATGGACGAAGTTTTGGACTACGACACTGTCTTTGAGCGCATGGACAAATTCATGGATTGGTTGGCAACCCAATACGTTACCGCGCTGAACATTATTCACTACATGCACGACAAATACAGCTACGAAGCCGCGTTGATGGCGTTGCACGACCGTGACGTGAAACGTACGATGGCATGCGGTATCGCCGGTTTGTCTGTAGCCGCCGACTCATTGTCCGCCATCAAATACGCCAAAGTGAAACCGATTCGTGATGAAAACGGTATTGCCGTTGACTTCGAAATCGAAGGCGAATATCCGCAATTCGGTAACAACGACGACCGCGTTGACGATATCGCCTGCGACTTGGTGGAACGGTTTATGAAAAAAGTGGCCACCCACAAAACTTACCGCAACGCCACTCCAACTCAGTCTGTGTTGACCATTACTTCCAACGTTGTTTACGGTAAGAAAACCGGTAATACTCCGGACGGCCGCCGCGCAGGCGCTCCGTTTGGTCCGGGTGCAAACCCAATGCACGGTCGTGACGTCAATGGTGCAGTCGCTTCATTGACTTCCGTAGCCAAACTGCCATTTGAGTTTGCCAAAGACGGTATTTCCTATACCTTCTCCATTATTCCTGGCGCATTGGGTAAAGACGAGCATTCTCGCGAACGCAACCTTGCCGGTCTGATGGACGGTTATTTCCACCATGAAGACGGTATTTTGGAAGGCGGTCAACACTTGAACGTCAACGTATTGAATCGCGAGACTTTGGAAGATGCGATGCATCATCCGGAGAAATATCCGCAGTTGACCATTCGTGTGTCTGGTTATGCGGTTCGTTTCAACTCGTTGACCCGCGAACAACAGCTTGACGTGATTACCCGTACGTTCACAGAAACCATGTAATCCGGGTGGAGAAACAAACCAGAAGCTAAATTTGCATTTGGTTTGTTTTGAAACAAAGCTCCGAGGCCGTCTGAAATGTTCAGACGGCCTTTATTATCGTACAATCCATGTAAGCAAAAACATTTTTGAGCCGAACACTATGTCCACGACTTTTGCCATTACCCCCGAGCCGGAACTGAAAGACCTTGGCCACCGTCACTATAACGGCAAAGGCATTGTTCATTCGATTGAATCTTGCGGCGCTGTCGATGGTCCGGGTTTACGCTATGTCCTCTTTCTGCAAGGTTGCCTGATGCGTTGCCTTTATTGCCATAATCGCGATACTTGGGATTTGCATACCGAGCAGGCGCAGGAATTGGACGTGGCAACCGTGATGAAGCAGGTTATGACTTATCGTCATTATTTGCGTGCGACAGGCGGAGGCGTAACGGCAACCGGCGGCGAGCCGTTATTGCAATATGAGTTTGTACGCGACTGGTTTACGGCCTGTCGGGAACACGATATTCATACCTGTCTCGACAGCAATGGCTATGCTTTGCACTATGATTCGATTTTGGATGATTTGCTTGATCATACCAATTTGGTCATGCTCGACTTGAAACAAATCGATCCTGAAATTCATAAAGTGCTCGTCGGTATTCCCAATACCAAAACGTTGAAATTCGCACGCTATCTTGCCGAACGCAATCAGCCGACGCGGGTGCGTTATGTGGTTGTTCCCGGTTATACCGATGATGAGCGGTCAGCGCATTTATTGGGCGAGTTTATCGGTGATATGGATAATGTCGAAATGGTCGAGCTTTTACCGTATCACGAATTGGGCGCACACAAATGGGCTTTGTGTGGCGACGAATACAAATTAAAAGGCGTACATCCGCCGCCTAAAGAAACTATTTTGAAAATCAAAGAAATATTAGAGAGCTACGGAAAAAATATTATTTATTAAAACAGAAAAAGGCCGTCTGAAACGAGATAATCAGTTTCAGACGGCCTTTTTATCATTGAAAAAACTTAATCGTTCAATGCGACCAAAACCTTGGCAACAACTTCTGATACTGCAATGGCTTGAGCCTGATTGTCACGGCGCTCGGCATATTCGACATTGCCTTCTTTTAAGGCACGATCGCCGATGACGATGCGGTGAGGAATACCCAGCAGCTCGGAGTCATTCAGCAATACGCCTGCACGTTCGTCGCGGTCATCCAGCAATACATCCGCGCCTGCGGCCAGAAGCTCGGCATAGATTTTGTCGGCGGCTTCGCGTACAGCTTCTGATTTTTTGTAGTTCATCGGCACGATCACAACTTCAAACGGCGCCATCGCTTTGGTCCAAACAATGCCTTTTTCATCGTTGTTTTGTTCGATGGCGGCGGCCACAACGCGGGTAATACCGATACCGTAGCAGCCCATTTCCATGATTTGGGATTTGCCGTTATTGTCCAAGAAGCTGACATTCATGGCTTGAGTATATTTGTCGCGTAATTGGAAAACGTGGCCGACTTCAATACCGCGCGCCAGTTTCAGACGGCCTTGTTCGTCGGGGCTGATGTCGCCTTCGATGACATTGCGCAAATCGACAAATTCAGGCTCGGCAGCATTGCGGCCGAAGTTGAAGCCGGTATAGTGGTAGTCGTCTTCGTTCGCGCCGATAACCCAGTCTGCGCCTTTTTCGGTGGCGAAATCGGCATAGACTTTACCTTCGAAGTCGACAGGGCCGAGAGAGCCGCCGTTTGCGCCGAACTGTTCAACAATCGCGGCAGGGCTGGCCATGGTCAGTGGCGATTTCACGCCGGCCAGTTTTTCCGCCTTAATATCGTTAAATTCATGGTCGCCGCGTAACAGCAGCAGGACGAGTTCGCCTTCGTTTTCGCCTTCAACCACGATTGATTTGAGGGTTTGTTCAACCGGAATATTGAGGAATTCAACCAAAGACTCAATGGTTTTGACGTTTGGTGTATGTACTTTGGTCAACTCAGCTTGAGCAGCGGCGCGTTCGCCTTTAAGCGGCAAAGTCGGTGCCAGCTCGATATTGGCGGCGTAATCGGAAGTATCGCTATATGCAATAACGTCTTCGCCGCTTTCAGCCAATACTTGGAATTCGTGAGAGCCGGTACCGCCGATGCTGCCGGTATCCGCAGCAACAGGACGAAATTCCAAACCCAAACGGGTGAAGATACGGCAGTAAGCGTCGTACATATCTTGATAGGTCGTCTGAAGCGAGGCATAGTCGGCATGGAAGGAATAAGCGTCTTTCATGACGAACTCGCGCGCACGCATCACACCGAAGCGCGGACGCACTTCATCGCGGAATTTGGTTTGGATGTGGTAAAAGTTTTTCGGCAGTTGTTTGTAGCTGTTGACTTCTTTGCGCACGATGTCGGCAATGACTTCTTCGCAAGTCGGACCCATACAGAAATCACGGTCATGACGGTCTTTTAGGCGCAGCAGTTCTTTACCGTAAAACTCCCAGCGGCCGGATTCCTGCCATAGTTCGGCAGGTTGTACCACCGGCATCAGCAGCTCCACGCTACCCGCGCGGGCCATTTCTTCGCGCACGATATTTTCAACTTTGCGCAATACGCGCAGACCCATCGGCATCCAAGTATAAAGACCGGACGCGTTGGCTTTGATCAAGCCGGCACGAATCATCAGCTTGTGGCTGGCAAGTGCGGCTTCGGCTGGGGCTTCTTTCAGGGTGGAAATGAAGAACTGGGAGGCTTTCATGGCGTATTTTTCTTTCTTAAAAATAAGTGCGTATTGTAACGCAAAATGTATGGCCGCGTGTCTTTTGAATGGCATCTGATGAAATAGGCCGTTGTTTTACGCAGCTTTTGATTCGGGGCGATTTTTAGGGATGTCAACCCTAATTTATGCACAAAGCCGCATAACCTTGTTTTACCTATAAATTTTCACTGTATGATTATAGTAAAATCTTATAAATATAACTATTTGATTTTATTATATTTTATTTGATTAAATTTTAGTCAATTTAAGACTTGGTTTGTTCCTAAAGAAAATTTTACGATTACCCAAAGCTTATCAACAGATTTATCCACAGAGATTGTGTATAGATTTTAAATGCTGTCGGCGTAATGATTTCGCATGATTGTCAAGCCTTGTTTAAAGCAGATTGGGTTGCCTTAAAAAGATGGGGCAACAACACGATGGGCAGGTTTTGCGCTAACATTCTGCTTATTGTTGTTTCCTTACAAGGGATAAAATGAAAAATTCAGAATTGCATTTGCTGGAACGCAGAAAGATGTTTAACGGGCATCAGGAACGGTACCGCCATTTTTCTCAAACCTGCCGGACGGATATGGTATTTGATGTCTATCTGCCGCCACAAGTCTTAAAAGGTTATCCCGCGCCTGTTTTATATTTTCTTTCCGGCTTAAATAGTGATGGTTCTGAATTGGTTCAGCGAAGCGGAATCCAACGTTTTGCGGCGCAATGGAATATTATCGTGGTTTTTCCGGATACCTCGCCACGCGGTCAGCATGTTGCCGACAGTAAGGAACATTATCTTGGACAGGGTGCCGGATTTTATGTTAACGCAACTAAAGCACCTTGGGCGCAGCATTACCAAATGGAAAGCTATATCAGCCAAGAATTACCTGATTTGATCGAGCATAATTTTCCGGTAACGAAAGAGCGCAGCATTGCAGGTTTCAGCATGGGCGGGCATGGCGCGCTGCAGTTGGCTTTGAAGCATCCCGGTCGATATGCTGCGGTTTCCGCTTTTGCGCCTTTATGTCATCCTATCGATACGGAAGGTGGCAGGCAGGCATTTTCAGCTTATTTTGGTGAAAACGTGGAAACATGGAAACGCTATGACAGTACAGAACTACTTCAGACGGTCTCGCATAAATTGCCTGTTTTGATTGATGTCGGCAGTGAAGATGCTTTGTATCCTGACGTCCTGCAACCGGAAGGGTTTGTCCGCTCCACACGCGAAAAAGGTTTCAATATCCAATATAAAGTACGTCCGGGCTATGGGCATGACTATTTCTTTATTGCCAGCTTTATCGATTCGCATATTGAGTTTCACGCCCAAGCATTGGGGCTTTAAGCAGTATTGAATAAAAGGCCGTCTGAAATCCGATTAATGGTCGGATTTCAGACGGCCTTTATTTGGTCTTTTTAACCTTTAATTTCAAACAGACTTATTCCTCAGGACGTTCGCCGTCGGTATCGTCCAATTTGCCTTCGGTGATATCCATATTGATACCGACCGCTGCACGGATTTTGGCATCGATTTCGTTGGCAATATCAGGATTTTCTTTCAGCCAAACGCGGACGTTGTCTTTACCTTGGCCGATTTTTGCGCCGTTGTAGCTGTACCATGCACCGGATTTTTCAACGATGTCGTGTTTGACGCCCAAGTCGATCAATTCGCCTTCCCAGCTGATGCCTTCGCCGTAAAGAATATCGAATTCGGCTTGACGGAACGGAGGCGCAACTTTGTTTTTGATGACTTTGACTTTGGTTTCGTTACCAATAACGTCATCGCCTTTTTTAATCTGACCGGTACGGCGGATGTCGAGGCGGACGGAGGCGTAGAATTTGAGCGCGTTACCGCCGGTTGTGGTTTCAGGGCTGCCGAACATCACGCCGATTTTCATACGGATTTGGTTAATGAAAACAACCAATGTATTGGTGCGTTTGATGTGGCCGGTCAGTTTGCGCAGGGCTTGGCTCATCAGGCGGGCTTGCAGGCCGACATGGCTGTCGCCCATTTCGCCTTCGATCTCGGCTTTAGGTACAAGTGCGGCTACGGAGTCGACAACGACCATATCGATACCGCCTGAGCGCACCAATGTATCGCAGATTTCCAATGCCTGCTCGCCGGTATCCGGTTGGGAGAGATAGAGTTCTTCGACTTTTACGCCGAGTTTTCGGGCGTAAATCGGGTCAAAAGCATGCTCGGCATCGATGAATGCGCAGATGCCGCCATTTTTTTGGCATTGGGCAATGGCTTCGAGACAGAGTGTGGTTTTACCGGAGGATTCCGGGCCGAAAATTTCAACCACGCGGCCGCGGGGCAGACCGCCGACGCCGAGTGCCAAGTCCACGCCGAGGGAGCCGGTGGAAATAACATCAAGGTTTTCTTCCTGTTGGCTGCCGTCCATTTTCATGATGGAGCCTTTGCCGAAGTTTTTTTCGATTTGGGCAAGGGCGGCGGCTAAGGCTTTGCTTTTTTCGTCTGACATGTTTTCTCTCCGAAAGGAAATATGAATTGCTAAGAATTTATTTAGCTATTATCGCATAAATTAAGAAAAAGTATAGTTTTATTTTTATTTTTCAGACGGCCTGTGTTTTTTGTATGCAACAGGCCGTCTGAAACGTTGAATAATCAATTAATTGGTCAATGATGCAAAAACTTGGAAATAGTCGGGGAAAGTTTTATGCGTACATTTTGGGTCGTTGATGATGACGGGGACGCCCAAAAGCGAAACCAGCGAGAAACACATGGCCATGCGGTGGTCGTCGTAAGTATCGATGACGGCATCGGGGGTAAGTGTTTCGGGCGGCGTAATATGGATGGCTTCGGCTTCTTCAACGACTTCTGCACCCAGTTTGCGCAGTTCGGTTGCCATGGCGGCGATGCGGTCGGTTTCTTTGACGCGCCATGAGCCGATATTACGCAGGGTGCAGGGCTGTTTGGTGGCCAGTGCGACGATGGCCAGAGTCATGGCCGCATCAGGGATATGGTTGGCATCCAAATCAAAAGCCTGAATCTTGCGCTCGGCAGGGCGGGAAATTTCAACAAAATTTTCGCCCCAAATCACATCTGCACCGATTTTCTCCAGTTCACGCGCAAAGGCAACGTCGCCTTGAATGCTGTGTGCGCCGATACCGGTTACGCGGATGGGTGTACCCGCAATCAGACCTGCACCCAAGAAATAAGACGCGCTGGAGGCATCACCTTCTACATATAAATGTTCGGGCGCATGATATTTGGCACCGGCCGGGATTTTAAATACACGGTAGTCTTCATTGATGATGTCCACACCAAACTGCACCATCAGCTTGAGCGTGATGTCGATATAAGGTTTGGAAATCAACTCGCCTATCATGTGAATTTCAAATGCTTGTCCGGTCAAGGGCAAAGCCATCAGCAGGGCGGTCAGGAATTGGCTGGAGACATTGCCTTTAATCGGAATAACGCGCTCGCCGTTGTCTTGGCGTTTGCCGATCTGAAGCGGCGGATAGTTTTCATTGCCCAGATATTGTACGTCCGCACCGGCAATGCGCAACGCATCCACCAAATCGCCGATGGGACGTTCGTGCATACGCGGCACGCCATGCAGATGATAGTCGCCACCCAAAACGGCAAGCGCGGCAGTCAAGGGGCGGAATGCCGTACCGGCATTGCCTAAAAACAAATCGGCGGATTGATTGGGAAAATGGCCGCCGGTGCCATGAACTTTCAGACGGCCTTCAGGTAAAGATTCAATTTGCACGCCGAGTCTGTCGAGTGCTTCAAGCATTCGGTCGGTATCGTCGGATTTGAGCAAAGAATGGATTTCGTAAACGTTGTCGGAGAGTGCCGCCAAGAGCAGCGTGCGGTTGCTGATGCTTTTGGATCCGGGCAGGGCAACGGTGGAGGGCTTGAGTGTGGAAGCGGGCAGGCGGATGGATTCGGTCATGGCTAGACTAAGCTCGTTTGAGTTGTAAATTAGACCGATATTATACGCAGGCAAAGGCCGTCTGAAAAATGGAAGTGGCGTTGCAGGCAAGAAAAGCCGGACTCTTTTTGAAAGTCCGGCTTTGGGATGCTCGATATTTTAATGGTTAACCTAAAATATGCATTAACTGGTCAATGTTGAACGTACCTTCGTCAAAGCGGAATTCGCTGACTGAGGGGATTTTTTGACCTTGGGCGTCGGTATGGATGTCGGCATATTGGTGGTCGATGGTGATGAGGTCGTTGTGATTGTTTTCGCCACGAATGGTGATGTTCCAAGTCGTGCCGTCCTTTTCGTTGACGGTTTCGAGCGACAGATCCGAGAGGAAAATGCCAGCGCCGAATTGGATGGCGTTTGTGCCGTGATGGTCGAAAATGGTGTCATGGCCTTCGCCGCGATTGAATACATAGGTATCGTTACCGGCTTCGCCGTGCAATATATCGTCCCCTAAGCCGCCAAACAGTGTGTCGTTGCCAGCGCCTCCGTGAAGGATATCGTTACCTGCTTCGCCCAACATAGTATCGTTACCGGCGCCGCCATACAGCGTGTCGTTGTCTAAACCGCCGTTCAGATGGTCGTTTCCACCGCCTCCGTAGAGAATATCGCTGCCGGCATCGCCGTTGATGACGTCGTCGCCGGTGCCGCCGGACAATTTGTCATTGCCGCTGCCGCCGTGAATCTCATCATTGCCCCGGTTACCGTAGATGATGTCTTCGCTTTCAGTACCTTTGATATGGTCGTCGGCGTGGGTGCCGTTGAATGTGGTTTTGCCGTCGGCAAAGGTTTGGTTGACGCTTGCCTGTCCTAAATTGCTGACATAAAGCATATCCCAGACATCCAGGCTCGGTACGGTGACTTCCAGTGCCACCGGTTTGCCGTTTTCATAGATGACGGAAGATTCCAATGTGTGCATGGATATATCGTCTGAGTCGGGGGAAGCCAGTTGTACGATGGCTTGCTCGGCCTGTTCTGCGCTGATTTCCATATCAAACGGGATTCTGACTTTAGGGTTGTCGAGTTTCAGCGTGTGGTGGTTGGAGCTGTTCCAATTGGTGTCTTTGTCGAGGCCTGCGAGATTGATTAATTGGACAACTCGGCCGCCGTCTGCGGTGGCTTTGGTCCATGTATAAACTTTGCCTCCTTCGCCTGAGGTGGAAGTCATGTCGTAGCCGTCGGATGCTACGATGGAGGCATGATTGTCTTTGAGTTCAACCAAGCCTTCGCCGCGAAGCAGCTCCTCATAGGCGGTAATGAATTGTTGATAGTTAAATTCTGATTTGGCCAGGGTTTCGTTGGTTTTGAGCGTTTGAGCGGGATAGTATGGATCTTGCAAAATACCAAAACCATGTGCGTTTTTATCCGGGTGGTTGTTTAATGCGGCAACAGTCATGTGGTAGCCGCCACTCGCTGCGATAACGGCATCGACCAGCAATTCGTTGTCCGGATTGAGTTCGGAAGCATGATCTTCCGGGTGGGTATCTTTTTGAGTATAGGCAGCAATAATCGGGGAAACGTGATTGTAATCGTACAGACGGCCTACCAAGCGTTTAAGCTCGGCATAGTTGTGGTTTTCATAATGGGTATTTCCGGCTGTATCTTTAAAATCGCGCGGCCAGATTTCTGAGTAAGGAACATCCATGCCGGTGGTGGATAAGACATCGGCCCTGCCTGTGCTGATGTCGTTGATCATATAAGTTTGACCGTAATCGTGTAACTTTTCCGCAGCCACGGCTGACAAATCGTCATAACCGTCAGACATTCTGAAGTTTTCAGTCTTTTGGCCGTTTTGTATTTTGTAAACGAGGTTATCACCCATGGTATCGGCCTGCCAGCCGTCGAAGCCGCCTGTTTTCAGGGCTTTGATCATGGTGTTGACGATATAGTTTTGCCAGCTTTTGTCGGCAGGATCGACGAATTGTTGTACGGATGTTTTGGTTTCTGCACCGGCTTTGCCGAAGTTGGAATGCTCTTGGGCATTGTAGAGTTTGACATTATTTAAAATTTCTTTGATGGCCGGGTTATCGAGTTCGTCATTGGAGGCGGCGTTAAGCATATTGTAGAGCATGGCACTGCCGCCTTTTTCGTGAATTTTGTTTACGAGGTTTTTAATCAGCAGGGTATCGATTTGGGGAGGGTTGGGTTGGCCGTTGTTGACAGCCCAAGTCGCCCATTCTTGTTTGAAGCTGTTGACGTTTGGAAATGGATTGGAGGTTGTGTCGTACACATCATAGAAGAAATAATTGTTGATGTGCATTTGTGCCAGTTGCTCGATATTGTTTTGATAGCCTGCGAGCTGGTCATTGGTCATGGAGTTGTTTCGTTCTGCCGAATTATCGTTAGATCCCGCCACTACGCCATAGCGGGGAAAAATGGTCCAGTCGTCTTCGACAGACAATCCCAGTGTTTTGCTGGTGTGGTTGCCGGTGTTGTCAACGGTCTCTACTTTGACGACGTAGCCTGAATTGGGTGAAAAAATATCGGAAGAGAGTTTGACGGAGGTTGCGTCCAGATGATCCAATTTTTGGATTTCCGTCCCTAAATGGCTGACGGTAACAGAGGTGATTTTGTCTGTCTTATTGGAGATGTTCAGAATAACATCATCGCCGTTGGTATAGGCTGCCTTGTTAAAGAGAATAGTCGGTAAAGGGGCTGTTTTTGCTTCAGTTGTCATGCTGTATATTCGCTTCTAAATATTATATTTTGAAATTACCTTAACAAATTAATATCACTTAAGTTGTTGATATGGATAATTGTTAAGACTTTTTAGTAGACAGAGCGGAAAATAAGTTCCCCGTTTGATAGCAAATATCTAAAATAATTCGGCTTATGATTGAAATTCAAAAAAGGCCGTCTGAATGCTTTATTATTCGAAAGACGGTTTTTGCAGGCATATAACCAAACACCATAAGAAAATCAGAAACCATTCTTTCCTATTTTTTTAGACGGCCTTTAATATCGGCGGATAATCATTGATAAAGCAAGAACACGACCATGAGCCATTATCCTTTGTTTGCCGATTTGAAAAACCGCCCTGTTTTACTGGCAGGTGCGGGCAAGGTTGCCGAGCGCAAGGCGGAAAGCCTGTTGTCTGCCGGAGCGCGCGTGCGCGTTGTTGCGGAAACTTTAAATCCTCAGTTTCAGCAATGGGCGGATGAAGGGAAAATAGCTTGGTTGGGCGGCTTGTTTGAAGAAGCCATGCTGGACGAGGTGTATTTCGTTATTGCGGCGACGGATGACGGTATATTTAACCGCCGTGTTTTTGAAGCGGCGGAACAACGGGCGAAATTGTGCAATACGGTAGATACGGCGGACTTGTGTTCGTTTATCGTGCCTGCCGTGGTGGATAGGGGGCCGTTGAAAATAGCCATATCCAGCGGCGGTACTGCGCCTGTATTGGCGCGGAAATGGCGGCAGATTATCGAAACATTGATTCCGCTGCATACGGGTACGATGGCGCGTATTGCTGGCAAATGGCGCGAAAAGGTTAAGCAAACGCTGAATAATGTCGAACGACGCCGTTATTTTTGGGAAAAGTTGTTTGACAGCCGTTTCGGTATTTTTGCGGCTCAGAACAATATTGAGGCGGCGGAACGCGAATTGATTACGCAGTTGAACCGGGAAACGCCGTTTGGCGGCGAAGTGGTTTTGGTGGGCGCAGGGCCGGGCGATCCTGGCTTGCTGACCATACATGCTTTGCAGGCGATTCAGGCTGCGGATACCGTGTTTTACGATGCTTTGGTGTCGGATGAGATTTTGGCGATGGTGCGTAAAGATGCGGTGAAAATCAGCGTGGGCAAACGGGCCGGCGCACACCATGTCCAGCAGGAAGAAACCAACCGTCTATTGGTTGAACACGCTCAAAAAGGCGAGCGCGTGGTGAGGCTGAAAGGCGGCGATCCTTTTGTATTCGGGCGTGGTGGGGAGGAAGTGCAAACCCTGCATCAGGCCGGAATTGCCTACCGCATTGTGCCGGGCATTACTGCCGCGCTTGGTGCCACTGCTTATGCCGGTATTCCGTTAACCCATCGAGATTGCGCACAAAGTGCTTTATTTGTGACCGGCCACAGCAAACACGAGGGCAATCAGCCTGATTGGCAGACTTTGGCTTTAAGCCGCCAAACGTTGGTAATCTATATGGGGACGCTTAAGGCGACCGAGATTGCGGAAAAACTGATGGCTTATGGCAGACAGCCTTCTACGCCTGTCGCTGTAATTTCCAATGGGACTTTACCGAATCAGACCGTGCGGACAGGCCGTCTGAAAGATTTGGGCTTGCTGGCTGCCGAAGCGGAGCGTCCGGCTTTAATGGTGATTGGCGAAGTGGTCGCTCTGCGCAATGAGATGAAATGGTTCGGAGAAGGTATCGAATATTTCGAAGAAGCCGCGTAAAGAGAATGGATTAAATCAGGCCGTCTGAATATTGGTTTCAGACGGCCTTGCCTTATTTAAAAGCTTGGCAATATTGCTGATAACGTTCTGCCAGTCCGTATAGAATGAGTGCGGTCAGCCCCCAGATGTCGTAGTGTTGGAAAGGCAGGGCGGGGAGGGCGAGGGTTTGATTGTTGTGATGAAGTTGGCGGAATGTGTAGTTTTGCAGGTTTAAGGCGAAGTCCAAAGGCAGATAAAAAATTTCTGCTACTTCGTCGGGATTTGCTTTTGGGTTGACGGGCTGGGTGCAAATTGCCGGAACAGGCGTAACACGGTAGCCGGAAGGCGTGTCATAAAAGGGTAGCGGCGCAAAAGTCTGCCATGCGGCAATCGGAATGGCGGTTTCTTCATAAGCTTCTCTTAACGCCGTTGCCGTTAGGCTGTCGTCTTGGGCATCTTTGCGGCCGCCGGCAAAGGCGATTTGCCCGGTGTGCTGCCTTAAGGTTTCGGCCCTTTTGGTCAGTAAGATTTGCCACGTTCCTTCATGCAAGACAATGCCGACCAAAACGGCTGCTTCTTTGACCGTGTGGGCGGTAACTAATTGATTACGCTCTGCTTGCATACGGCTGCTGAAGCGTGAAGCTTGAGTGAGGAAATGGATAAGGTGGTCGGTATTCATCTTTGATGCTGATGGTTTTATGCAGATGAGGATTACACAAGGTTTACGGTTGCTGTGTCAACAAAATAGGGTGCGTGTGTTACAGTTATGTCTGAATGATAAATAAAGCTTTGCGTCTGTTCTGCAAGTGCTTAGGCCGTCTGAAAATGTCGGCAGGTTCTCAAAAAGGATAGTTATGTTGTTTTCCCCATCCCGTATTCGAGTAGCAGCTGCGGCTGTCATGATGTTGTTTGCTACACAAACTTTTGCCGCGCCCGGCGATTCAAAGGCTGTTTTTGAATCGGCTAAGATTATCAAAAAGAAAAGCCGCGCCGACCGTTTTTCTCCTGAAGAGCGCGAACAGGAACGGATACGTCTGTTGGGTATACAAAACCGCACCTCGCAGGTTTTTACTTTGTTAAATTCAGAACTGGCCTTGCAAAAGGGCGATGCGGCTTCTGCGCTGTTTACTTATATTTTGACTTTGCATCGCACCAAATCTCCCGAAGTGGCCGAACGCGCTCTGGAGATGGCGGTTTCTTTAAACGCATTTGAACAGGCTGAAGCCATTTATCAAAAATGGCGCGAAATCGAGCCGGAGCCTGGTGAAACACAAAAGCGCATGACTTGGTTGCGCAATTTGCTGCTGGGCAAAGCCGATAAGAATTTGAGCGGATTGGACAAGGTGATTGCCGGCGGTAGTGAAGACGAGCAAAAGCGCGTGTTCCTGCTTTTGGCACAAACCGCAGCCCAACAGCCGAATCTGACCAGCGATGCGGTCAAACAGGTGCATAAAACGGCCTTGAATTATCAAGACTTCCCTGAAGCAGCGATTGCGGATGCAATTTTTAGTGCAAAAGACGGTCAAAAGAAACATGCTATTGCCGCATTGCAGCGATTGGCCAAGTTGGACAATGAAATTTTGCCGCCGACTTTTGTTACCCTGCGTCTGATGGCGCAACGGCATCCTGATATTCTGGACGGCTTCTTCAAAGAGACAGACACCAAAACCTTATCTCCGATTTGGCAGGAGTTGGACATTGCCAATTTGATCGCCCATGGCCAAAATGATAAGGCTTTTAAGCGGTTGCAGACTTTGTTGGAAGAAAATCCCAACCCTGATTTGTATATTCAGGCCGCCTTATTGTCAGCGAGCAAGACGGAAAATATTTCTGCGGTAAACAGTTATCTGGAAAAGGCTTATAAAGTCGGTACGGAAGAGCAGCGCAGCCGTGCAGCGTTGATTGGTGCGGTTTCTTATAATGATGTTGAAGAATTGGCCAAAGCCAAACAATGGCTGGATAAGGTAACGGCTACGGCTTATACATTTGATAAAACCATTTTGGCCGCTTCTATCGAAGCCAAACAGGGCAACCATAAAGAGGCTTGGGCTTTGGTGCAACGTGCACAAAAAATGCCCGAGCAAAGAGGACGTTATTTTGAAGCTAAGGATTTGTTGAGTACGGCTTTGTTCGTATTGTCTAAAAATACCAATCTTCAAGAATCGTTGAACGCTTTGAACAGCTTGGTAAATTCCACCGAAAAATCCTTGAAAACCCAAGCTTCTCCCGAGCTGCTTGCCAATGTGTTGTATCAGCGTTCGATGGTTTATGAAAAGCTGAATCAGCCAGGCAAGGCGATTGCCGATTTGCGCCGTGTGGTAGAGCTGTATCCGGATAATCCGCACGGTTGGAATGCTTTGGGCTATACCTTGCTGTCCAACGGCAAGGATTTGGAAGAAGCGTTTAAAATGGTTCAGACGGCCTATCAAATGGAGCCGGAAAGCGCAGCCATTAATGATAGTGTAGGCTGGGCTTATTATCTTAAAGGCGATGCCCAAATGGCTTTGCCGTATATCCAATATGCCTACGAAAAAGAACCTGAAGCCGAAGTTGCCGCGCATTTGGGCGAAGTCCTATGGACGCTTGGCGACCAAGACAAGGCCAAAGAAATCTGGAATGACGGTTTGAAACGCGGAAGCAATCTCCGAGTATTAAAAGAGACAATGTCCAAATTCGGTATAATATCTGGCAAACCACATATTCAAAAACACAAATAAAACCCAAAGGCCGTCTGAAAAGCGTTTGATTTCAGACGGCCTATGAAGGAATATCCATGGATTTAAAACAATTATCATCGGTTGCAGCCTTATTGCTTTTAGCTGCCTGTGCGCAGCCAAACTTACCTCAGCAAAACAGTTGGCAAGCGGCCGAGCAGGTGCAGGATTTTAGCGCAGACGGTCGCTTGGCTGTCAAAGTGGAAGGCAAAGGCTCTTATGCCAATTTTGACTGGACTTATCAGAACGCGGTTCAAACCATTGATGTCAATACACCGTTGGGCAATACCGTAGGCCAACTGTGTCAAGACAGCGAAGGCGTATTGGCAGTAGACAGTAAGGGTAAAGTTTATCAGGCGGAAACGGCTGAAGAATTGAGCAGACAGCTTTTGGGTTTTGCTTTGCCGGTTCAATATCTGCATATTTGGGCAGATGGCAAACGCGTTGCCAATGCGCCATATAAAATCCTGTCTGACGGCCGTCTGGAGCAGTTTGACTGGACAATATCGCGCACATTAAATAGTTCGGGACAGCCCAAAACGCTACAACTTGAAAATGCCAAGTTTAATATCCGCTTGGTGTTCGACACGGTAAACCACTCTTTGGATAAAAATGGACAAACCCGATGCGCAGCACGCAAATAGAGGATAACATGTCTGTTTCAGCGGAAATCCAAGCCTTTCCTGCACCGGCCAAATTAAATTTAGATTTGAGGATTACCGGCCGCAGGAGCGATGGTTATCATAATTTGGAAAGTATTTTCTGTTTGATCGGCTTATACGATACCGTTCATCTGAAAATGCGTACCGATAGGCAGATTATTCTGCATACGCCGGTTGAAGGACTTGAGCCTGAGCAAGACTTGACTTATCGGGCGGCTAAATTATTACTGCCTCATGCAAGCGTGCCGCACGGCATTGAAATTTGGTTGGATAAAGTGATTCCGACCGGCGGAGGCTTAGGCGGCGGCAGCTCCGATGCAGCCACGGTCTTAATGGTTTTAAACCAATGGTGGCAATGCGGCTTGAGCAGGCAGCAACTCATTGATTTAGGCGTAAGTCTTGGTGCGGATGTTCCTTTTTTTATTTTTGGCAGAAGTGCTTTTGCCAAAGGCGTGGGCGAGAAGCTGGCTGAAATAGATGTCCCTAAACAATGGTATGTTATCGTTAAGCCCCCCGTCCATGTGGCAACCGCTAAAATTTTTGCACATGAAGGCTTGACACGGGATACTAAACCCAGCATAATGCCGACTTTCCAATCGTTACAGCCGTTTCAAAATGATATGCAGGCGGTTGTATTTCAGGAATATCCTGAAGTTTGGAAGGCTTATGTTGAGTTATCCCAATATGGTCATGCATTAATGACCGGCTCCGGGGCTTGTTTGTTTATAGCAAGTGAATCTCATCAAGAAGCAAATACAATTTACCAACAGGTTTCTCAATCATATGAAGCTTATTGTGTGGAAGGATTAGATATTCATCCGCTGTTTCATATGATTTAGTAAGTTGGGGAGTCGTCAAGCGGTTAAGACACTGGATT
>NZ_KV830169.1:0-23623 GCF_001836705.1 Neisseria sp. HMSC061B04 | reverse complement strand
TTAGGGCTAATCTACGTCAGCCCCTTATTTTTTAATAACATGATACGAAATGTAGGAAAACTCATGCACTCATCCATACAAAGCCGGTTTGCCCCAATTTTATACGTCTTGATTTTCTTTGCCGGATTTTTAGCCGCACAAGTTTGGTTTAATCATCAAGCCTATTTGGCCAATCTTCCCCTTTTGGTTACAGCCATTTCTGCCGTTGCATTTGTTTGGTTGATTTGGGCCGTCGTATCTGCGCGATCCAAAGCTAAAAGCAAGATGTTGCACCGTGAGCAGCTGATTCAAAAAGAGAGTATTCATCCTGTTTTGCATGCGACGTTGCAGCGTTCTGACGGACAAACAGATTTATTGGTTTTGGTTGTCCGCAATAGCGGTAAGGGCTTGGCGAAGAATGTGCGTTTTGAGGCAGAGCCTTTGCCGGATCACTTGCCGAGCAAGCTGGTTGCCGATGCAGTGATGCGCTTGGAAATGTTTTCCGGCGGAGTGGATATGCTGGCATCGGGCGAATTGTATGGCGGCGTGTTTGCAAGCATGTTGGCGCTGGCTGCCGAATTGCCGGACCAAACATTCGGCGGAGTATTGAAACTGAAAGCCACTTATGAAAATGCCTTTGGCGATCAATGCACTTCAGAAAGCGTCTTGGATTTGAGCATACTGAATTTCAATTTGTCGGAAATTAAATCCGGCGGCGAGCAAAAGCCCCGTAAGAAATTGTTGTATTGATGTGTAGGATATGCAGGCCGTCTGAAACCGAAATACTTGGTTTCAGACGGCCTGTTGTTATTTTTCAAATGATTTTTGAAGAAAAAGAGGCGTATCGGGTATAATAATCAAAGAATTCGAAACGGATTGCCAGAATCGGCAAGGCCATCTTATCATTGTTTCAGTTCAAAACTTTACTGATATTTTTTCAATCATCTGTTGCTATGTATCGGAACTTTTTCTGATGTCGGCAGCGGCGAAATATTCCTTCAGCCATTTACTTTCAGGAAGCTGCTTATGTTAGTGTGTAATCCTTATGAAGTTGTGATCCATGGTACAACCAGCAAAGGCAAGATTTTCCGACCAAGCGACTGGGCGGAGCGCCTGTGCGGTATTTTGTCATCCTTCACTAAAGACAACCGCCTTTCCTATTCGAATTGGGTGCGCCCGATTTTGGTGGACAATGTCCGTTGTGTGGCAGTCGATAAAAAACTGGAAGAAGACAATCCGCAAATGTTCCGTTTCTTGATGGATTTTGCAGCGGATAACGATTTGCGCGTGATTGACTGCAAAGCCTTACTTAAAGAGCAGGAAAGCAAGCAGCAGGGCGAAGTGCCGGTCGAGCGCGTTTTGTTGGCGCAGGCGATTGAAGAAAAACACGCCGCCGAGCGTGCGGAAGCGGCCGATACCCAGCCCGAGCCTCAAGCTGCCGCGCCTGTGGTCGGCGTATTGCGTGAAATTCCGCCGGAAGAAACTGCGACCGCTTTTGCGGCATTAAGCATTTTGCGTTCTTCTTTGACCGATATTCACCGTTTTGTCGAACAAATCAACGAGCATCAGCGTAAAACCGGCTACCGCCTGCTGGGCATTTTTGAAGAAGGCAAACAAAATGCCGTAGCCGTATGCGGTTTCCATGCTGCGTACAATTTGGCCAGCGGTTACCACATCCATATTGACGACATCGTGACCATGCCTCAAAGCCGCCAAAAAGGCTATGCTTCGCGCTTGCTGGAAGAAGTACGCAAAATCGGTGCGGAAACCGGCGCAACCAAAATCCATCTGAATGTCCATGTGAACCATGACCGTGCAGATGCGCATCGTCTCTACTTCAAAAACGGATTTGAAATTTGCGCCTACCATTTCCGTTGCGATCCGAAATAATGGTTGTAGAAAAATAATGGTTGTAGAAAGAGGAAATCCCATGTTGAAGATTTTGACTGCGGCTGTTTTGGCACTGAGTTTGGCGGCTTGCGCATCAGGCAGCGGGCAAGGCAGCTCGCAAATGTATGGTGAGATTAAGGCCGGTGTAGAAACCAGCCATCAACGTTGAGATATATAATGACAAGGCCGTCTGAAATAGGTTTTTCTGTTTCAGACGGCCTTTTTGCAGCTTGATTAGAGGGTAGCGGAGGTGTCGTCGGTGGCAACAGTCCGATGCAGGCGATACCAATTGTACAGGCGCAAGATGCACAAGAAAGCAATAATGGGCATACAGGCTGCGGTAACCAGATAACGCGGGTTGCTGAAGTTTAAAACATTGCGGCCGGAAAGCAGCGACAAAGCGGCATGCAACCATTCCCACAAAGACGAAATGCTGAATGCCAAAACAGCCAATAGGCCGAGGGTTCGGAAAATACCGATGGGCAGGATTTGTCGGCGTAATACGGCGCGGTTGAGTTGGAACAAAACAATCAAACCGAAGCCGATGATGCAGACCATGCCGCCGTTGGCGATGATTTGCAGGCTGTTGAAGGCGATGTCGGGCGTAACGGAAAGCGTGCCGGACTGGTTGGATGCAGTTTGTTGCAAGTTTAAGCCTTGCATCACATTCAGGACGAAACCGTATATCAGGTCGGCCAAAACGATGCCGATGGGCAGAGGAGTCAAAAAACGTTTCATGGATCGGTTGGATATTTCAGTATTCTATTCGTATGAGTGAGGCCGTCTGAAAATTAAACATGACGACGTGAGGGTATATTGTATCCGATAGGAAAGTAGGTTAATGCAAAAATAAATTTAGTTTAAGTCAGAAAATGATGTAATTTTACGCCAACATTATTGCATTAAGAGTACAATCCTCTTCATTATCAAACGTGAAATCAACAGGAAAGGACGTTTACATGAGCCAATTGCAACGTGATTTAACCCGTATCAGCCACAATACCAAAATTGTCGCCACACTGGGTCCGGGCAGCAACAATGTACAATTGTTGGAAGACATGATCCGTGTCGGCGGCCTTAATGTCGTCCGTTTCAATTTCAGCCACGGTACGCCGGAGTTTCATGAAGAAAATGCCCGTATCGTACGCGAAGCCGCGAAACGTGCGGGTCAGGAAATCGCCATTCTTGCCGACTTGCAAGGGCCTAAAATCCGCGTGGGCAAAATTGCCGGCGGCAGCATCGAATTGAACAAAGGCGAAACGCTGGTTCTTGATGCCGCACTTGAAGGCGAAGGCACACGCGAAGCGGTTGGCCTGGACTACCGCGATTTGCCCAATGACGTCGCTGCCGGCGATGTTTTGTGGCTGGATGACGGCCTGTTGACTTTGACCGTCGAAGCGGTTGAAGGAAGTAAGATTATTACAAGGGTAGAAAACAGCCATGTGCTGAAAAGTAACAAAGGTATCAATAAACGCGGCGGCGGCCTGTCTGCCGGTGCGTTGACCGAAAAAGACTTCCGCGACTTGAAAACCGCGATTGCCATCGGTTGCGACTACTTGGCCATCAGTTTTGTGAAATCTGCCGAAGATTTGCACATCGCACGCGCCAAAGTCGAAGAAGAAATGAAAGGCAGTACAGCTGTACGCCCCGGTTTGGTTTCCAAAATCGAGCGCGTAGAAGCCATTGAAAATCTGGACGAAATCATCCTTGCCAGCGACGGTATTATGGTTGCCCGCGGCGACTTGGCAGTGGAAGTCGGCCATGCCGCCGTACCCGCACTGCAAAAACGCATGATCCGCCGCGCCCGTGAGTTGCGCCGCTTCAGTATTACCGCAACCCAAATGATGGAATCGATGATTACCAACCCCGTACCGACCCGCGCGGAAGTCAGCGACGTGGCCAACGCAGTATTGGACGGTACCGATGCGGTGATGTGTTCCGCCGAAACCGCCGTCGGCGCGTATCCGTTTGAAACCGTCAGCCAAATGGCGATTATTTGTGCGGCAGCGGAAAAAGAACAAGATTCGCTCAACGGTGTTGCCGAACAGGTTGAGTATCCCGAAGCCGTCAGCACCAACTTGGCGATTGCCGGCGGTGCGGTCAGTGTGGCGCGCGCAGTTCACGCCAAAGCCATCGTTGCCCTGACTGAAAGCGGTTCGACCGCCTTCGAAGTCAGCCGCCACAACATCACCCTGCCGATTTTTGCCCTGACACCGAGTGTTTCAGCGCAACGCCGCATGGCGATGTACCGCGGCGTGCGTCCGTTGATTTTGGCAACCAGTACCGACCACGATACCGCGCTGAACGAAGTGGAAGCCATGCTGGTAGAACACAAAATCCTCCAAAGCGGTGACCAATACATCATCACCAGCGGTTCGAAAATGCGCGAATCCGGTTCGACCAATACGCTGGAAGTGTTGCAGGTCAAATAATTGCAGTGATCCGATGATTGGAAAAGCAGGCTGTTTCAGCCTGCTTTTTTTGTGTAAAAAAAGAAAAGATTAGGCAAAAATAATGATGTAGTATAGAATTGAGTGCCTATACTAAATCAATAAAGGACGTTTCAGACGGCCTTTTTCTTTGTCCGCTACTTTCACGGTAAACCAAAATGATTCATTTCAATCTGAAAAAAACAGCATTTATTTTAAGCGCAGCACTGTTATCTACCGCCGTCCAGGCCTCCGGCTACCACTTCGGCACACAATCCGTTAACGCACAAGGCACGGCCAACGCCGCCGCTGCCGAAGCCGCCGATGCATCAACCATTTTCTACAATCCGGCCGGCCTGACCAAACTTGACAGCAGCCAAATTTCCGTCAACGCCAATATCGTTTTCCCAAGCATTCATTATGAAGCGGAATCTGCCATCGACTTTACCGGCATTCCCGTCCAAGGTTCGAAAAGTGGCAAAATCACCAAAACCACGATTGCACCCCACATCTACGGCGCGTACAAAGCCAGCGACGATGTCACTTTGGGTTTGGGCGTGTACGTTCCCTTCGGCTCTGCAACCGAATATGAAAAAGATTCCGTATTGCGCCACAACATCAACAAACTGGGTTTGACTACCATTGCCATCGAGCCGGTAGTCGCATGGAAACTAAACGACCGCCATTCCTTCGGCGCAGGCATCATCGCCCAACATACTTCCGCCGAACTACGCAAATATGCCGACTGGGGTATCCAGCAAAAAGCAAAGGCAAAAGCTTCCGGTAAACCGGATGCCGCCATTGCTGCCGCCATTCAGGCTGACGGTCATGCTGATGTAAAAGGCCACGATTGGGGTTTCGGCTATCAACTGGCGTGGATGTGGGACATCAACGATCGCGCACGCGTGGGTGTGAACTACCGTTCCAAAGTATCGCATACGTTGAAAGGCACTGCCGATTGGGAAGCGGACGGCGCATATGCAAAACGAGCTTGGGACTTGGGTGCAATGGCTGCACGCGGTTATGTGCCGAACGAAAAAGCCAGCGTAAAAATCGTTACGCCTGAGTCTTTATCCGTTCACGGTATGTACCGCGCCACCGACAAAACCAATTTGTTCGGCGATGTAACCTGGACGCGTCACAGCCGCTTTAACAAAGCCGAGCTGGTGTTTGAAAATACCAAAAACGTTGTCAACGGCAAATCCGACCGTACCGTCATTACGCCTAACTGGCGCAACACTTATAAAGTTGCATTCGGCGGCTCTTACCAAGTTACCGAACCATTGCAACTGCGTGCCGGTATCGCTTTCGACAAATCGCCGGTTAAAAGCGCTGAAGACCGCATGAACAGCCTGCCTGACGGCAACCGTATCTGGTTCTCCGTCGGTGCCAAATATCAACTGGGTAAAAACCATGTGATCGATGCGGCGTACAGCCATATCCACATCAATGACACGGTTTACCGCACCGGCAAAGCCAGCGGCAACGACGTGGACAGCCGCGGTGCATCCTCTGCACGCTTCAAAAACAAAGCGGACATCTTGGGCTTGCAATACACTTACAAATTCAAATAATCGGATTTGAGTGGTGAATAAAAAGGCCGTCTGAAGATTTCAGACGGCCTTTTTGATTGGCAGGAATAGATGGAACAATCAATAGGCAATAAATAGCGTATCGGGCTTTTCATATTTCTGATTGGAATGGCAGAACGGGAAAACAATAGAAAAGGGGAGAGCTGATAAATAGCTGAAGACATGAGATATTGTTTGCGCTTTAAACAACGCGTTACCAATTTTATTTAATGGGCAGCAATCAAAAGGCCGTCTGAAAAACAGGTTTTCAGACAGCCTTTATTTATCGAATTGTTGCTAAAGAAGCCCAATCAGCTGCGGACTTCCAGTTCGATTTCTCTTTCCTGTTCGTCTTCGGCCGGTTTGTCCATGGTTTTTTCATCGGCCATATTGTCCAAATCGCGGCCGGGCTCGGAGGCGGTATCGCCGATGGAAACGCTGTTCAGGCTTTCCAAAATAATGGCAGATGACAGATGGTCGGATGTGCGGTACACCATTGCCAAACCGATTTCTTCCGCCGGAATGGAAACCAATTCAACCGTATCTTTGTCTTTCGGCTTGCGAATCAGGTTGTTGGACAGATTCACACGGACTTGGCGGCCGCGTTTGTAGAGGCTGACCACCGTGCCTTTGTCCAAGCCGTCGAGTTCGCCTTTATCCAACGTAATGGTTTGGAACTGGCCGGCTTCGCCCACGCCGTCGAAGATGGAAACGACTTTGGCCTGAATCGGACGGGCAGGGGCGTGAGGCATCACGTTGAAGCTGTCGAGGCCTTCGGGCAGTTTCAGCAGATAGTCGTCTTTGCGGATTTCGGAAACGGCTTCTTCGATAACCAAAGGTTGCGCGGACTGGGTGCGCAGCTTCATGACTTTATTGACTTGGGTGTAATACTCGTTGCTTTTGAGTTTTTCGTCAGAAGCGCGGGTACGGTGTTCCAAGGCGGAGTCGGTGTAAGGCAGCGTGTTGGCGATGCCGCTGAACACGACTTCTTGGCCGAGGAATTTGCCGGTTTCCGGATCGGTGATGTTTTTATTGACGCGGTAGGTCAGGTAGCGGCCGGGTTCGGTCAGGCCGTATGCGTACACGCGGTTGCCTTGCGTGTAGAGGACGCGGTTGTCGGGGCCGGCAATCAGGCGCGGCGCGTTGGCGGTTTCTTCCGGAGCGATAATCTGCGGATGTTTCATGAACATACGGTAGAGGTTGACGTTGACAGTTGGAATACCGTAGCCGGAAGTTTCGCGTACGCGCGGATGCAGTTTGATCACGGGAATGCCGTCTGAACGGGTTTGGGCATGTTCAAAACCCAGTCGCGGCTGGCCGTTGACGTAGCGTAAAACCAACACCTGACCCGGATAGATCAGATGCGGATTGCGGATGGCGCTGCGGTTGGCACCCCAAAGGCGGTTCCATTGCCATGGGCTGTACAGATATTTACCGGAAATACCCCACAAGGTATCGCCGTTTTTAACGACGTAGCGTTGCGGCGCATTGGGTCGGATTTTTAAAGAAGCTGCCTGAGTGTGGGCAGAAATAGCCATGCCTGCCATGCAAAGCAGGGTTATAATACGTTGTTGCATAACCGTTCCCCTTGAAATCGGTTTGGTTTGTCTTCAGATGATAAATAGAGAAGGCCGGAGTTTGCGAAACTGCCGCCCATCCGTCAATACGATAACGAACGGCCTCTGTCGCGCTATCTTAACATTTTTCGGCGTTATTTTAGCATTGAATGTTGCTGTCATGACAGGAGATTGTGGCGGCGGAAACCAAATCTGTATGAAAATCACACATCAGCTTTATAAAACGAGAATATTATGGCTTTACTGAACATCCTCCAATACCCTGACGAGCGTTTGCATACGGTCGCCAAACCTGTTGAGAAAATCGACGAGCGCATCCAAAAATTGGTTGCCGATATGTTTGAAACCATGTATGAAGCACGCGGTATCGGCTTGGCAGCCACTCAGGTCGACGTACACGAACGCATCGTCGTGATGGATTTGACCGAAGATCGCAGCGAGCCGCGCGTGTTCATCAATCCCGTTATTGTTGAAAAAGACGGCGAGACAACTTATGAAGAAGGCTGCCTGTCCGTGCCGGGCATTTACGATACCGTGACCCGTGCCGAGCGCGTCAAAGTCGAAGCCTTGAACGAAAAAGGCGAGAAATTCACGCTGGAAGCAGACGGCCTGTTGGCAATCTGCGTGCAGCACGAATTGGACCACCTGATGGGCATCGTGTTTGTCGAACACCTGTCGCAGCTGAAACAAGGCCGCATCAAAACCAAACTGAAAAAACGTCAGAAACACACCATCTGACCTAAGCATCGCTTAAAGGCCGTCTGAAAAGACAAAACAGAAGGCAGACTTCGGTTTTCAATCTTTCAGACGGCCTTTTCAGCTGAAACAGTTTGCCCTACGCGCCCATTCAAACCATTTCCACAAGGACACAACATGAAAGTCATCTTTGCCGGTACGCCCGATTTTGCCGCCGCCGCCTTGAAAGCCATCGCCGCCGCAGGTTTTGAAATTCCGCTGGTGTTGACCCAGCCCGACCGCCCAAAAGGCCGCGGCATGCAGTTGACCGCATCGCCGGTCAAACAGGCAGCCTTGGAATTGGGTTTGACCGTGGCGCAGCCGGAAAAGTTGCGCAATAACGCCGAAACCCTGCAAATGCTCAAAGATACGGGCGCGGATGTGATGGTGGTGGCCGCGTATGGCTTGATTTTGCCGCAGGAAGTGTTGGATACGCCCAAACACGGCTGCCTTAATATCCACGCCTCGCTGTTGCCCCGTTGGCGCGGCGCGGCGCCGATTCAACGTGCGATTGAAGCCGGCGATGCCGAAACCGGCGTGTGCATCATGCAGATGGACATCGGCTTGGATACCGGCGCTGTGGTCAGCGAACACCGCTACGCCATCCAGCCTACGGATACCGCCAACGAAGTGCATGACGCGCTGATGGGTTTGGGTGCGGAAGCGATTGTTGCCGATTTAAAGCGACTACAGGCAGAAGGCCGTCTGAACGCGGTAAAACAGCCTGAAGAAGGCGTTACCTACGCCCAAAAATTAAGCAAAGAAGAGGCGCGTATCGATTGGAACGAGTCCGCAGACATTATCGAACGCAAAATCCGCGCCTTTAACCCCGTCCCTGCCGCGTGGGTCGAGTATCAAGGCAAACCGATGAAAATCTGGCGTGCCGAAGTCGTGGTCAAACAGGGTAAGGCAGGCGAAGTATTGTCCTGCACTTCAGACGGCCTGCTGGTGGCATGCGGTGAAAACGCGCTGAACATCACCGAATTGCAGCCTTCCGGCAGCAAACGCATGAGCATACAGGCATTTGCGGCAGGCCGGACGATTGAAATCGGGACGGTTTTGTAACAGGCTGGAAACCAACGTAGAGGAAAGAAAACAATGGCTGTTTTTGAAGTGGTCGAGGGCGATATTACCCGATTGGCAGTCGATGCGATTGTTAATGCCGCCAATTCATCGCTGTTGGGCGGTGGCGGCGTGGACGGTGCAATACACCGCGCCGCGGGCAAAGAGCTGCTGGACGAGTGCCGCACTTTGGGCGGTTGCCGCACGGGCGAAGCCAAAATAACCCAAGGCTATCGTTTGCCTGCGCGTTTTGTCATTCATACGGTCGGGCCGGTATGGTTTGGCGGAAAACAAAATGAAGAGGCCAAATTGGCACAATCCTATGCCAATTCCTTGCTGCTTGCCCAGAAACACGAGCTTCACAGCATCGCCTTTCCGTGCATCAGCACCGGTGTGTACCGCTTCCCGGCCGAAGCCGCCGCGCGTATCGCTTTGGAGAGTTTGAAGCAAACCCTGCCGCAATGTCCGGCAGTGGAAAAAATCATCTTTTGCTGTTTTTCCAAAACAGATGCCGAATATTATCGGGCATTGCTGGCTGCCGAACAGGCCGTCTGAAATCCGCCGAACACTTGAAATCAAATTATGAATCAGAAAGCAAAAATATGAGTATGTCCCTCGCCCAAAAACTGGCCGCCGACAGCGTTGCCGCGGTTGCCGAAGGGCGCAATCTTCAGGATGTTTTGGCGGAAATCCGCGCGGCGCATCCGCAGCTGACGGCGCAGGAAAACGGCGCGTTGCAGGATATTGCCTATGGTTGTCAGCGTTATTTGGGCAGTTTGAAATATATGCTTGGACAAATGCTGAAAAAGCCGATTGACAATCCGCAGCTTGAAAGCCTGCTTTTGGCGGCGATGTACCAACTGCATTACACGCGCAATGCGCCTCATGCCGTGGTCAATGAAGCGGTGGAAAGCATTGCCAAAATCGGCCGCGGCCAGTTCCGCTCGTTTGCCAATGCGATTTTGCGCCGCTTTTTGCGTGAACGCGACAAGCTCGCGGCTTCTTGTAAAAAAGACGATGTGGCGAAACATAATTTGCCGCTGTGGTGGGTGGCTTACTTGAAAAACCATTATCCGAAACATTGGCACAACATCACCACCGCGCTGCAATCGCATCCGCCGATGACTTTGCGCGTCAACCGCCGACACGGCAATGCCGAAAGCTATTTGGAAAAACTGGCTGCGGAAGGTATTTTGGCCAGGGCGTTGGACGAATACGCCGTGATGTTGGAAGAAGCCGTGCCGGTAAGCCGCCTGCCCGGTTTTTCAGACGGCCTGGTGTCTGTGCAGGATTTTGGTGCGCAGCGTGCTGCCTATTTGTTGAACCCGAAAGACGGAGAACGCATCCTCGATGCCTGTGCGGCGCCGGGCGGTAAGACAGGCCATATCTTGGAACTGGCAGATTGTCATGTTACTGCTTTGGATATAGACGAAGGCCGTCTGAACAGGGTGAAGAGCAATCTTGACCGTTTAGGCTTTCAGACGGCCTCTTTGGCTTGTGCCGATGCGCAGGACTTGGCGGCATGGTATGATGGTAAGGCCTTTGACGCTGTTTTGGCCGATGTGCCGTGTACTGCTTCGGGCGTGGCGCGGCGCAATCCCGACGTCAAATGGCTGCGCCGGCCGACCGATGCTGTCAAAACCGCACGCCAACAGGAAGCATTATTAGACGCGCTGTGGCAGACCCTGACGAAAAACGGCAGGATGTTGCTGGCTACCTGCTCGGTCTTTGTCGAAGAAAACGACGGTCAATTGCAAAAATTCCTTAACCGCCATGCCGATGCCGAGTTGATCGAATCGCATGTGCTTTTACCGAACAAACATCAAGATGGCTTTTATTACGCGCTTATTAAAAAGCAGTAAAACGCTGATTGTACCGCTCTTGCTCGCTGTGTCGCTGAACGCGGCGGGCGAGGGCATTAGTGCGACCCGTGCCGAGGCAAAGCTGACCCATGCCGGACAGCTTTCCGTCAGCAGCCGTTTCCGCACCGACCTGCCCGATCAGCTCAAAGAAGCACTCAAACAGGGCGTCCCCCTGCATTTCAATTTAAGTTGGCAGCTGTCGGCGCCGTCCGTGGCGTCTTATAAATTCAAGTTCGACCAGCTGCTCAACAACGACAGCACGATTCAATACAAACTGTCCTTCCATCCGCTGACCAACCGCTATCGCGTTACCGTCGGTACGTTTTCTACCGAGTACGACACGCTTGAAGCCGCCTTGCGCGCAGTGGGCGCGGTCGCGAATTGGAAGGTTTTGTCCAAGGGCGCGCTGAGTGATGTGGCCGCCAAAGACACGAAGGCTGAAATTCGCCTGCTGCTGACAACCGCCAAGCTGCCCAAACCGTTCCAAATCAATGCCCTGACTTCTAAAAACTGGCATTTGGATTCTGGTTGGAAATCTTTGTCGGTCGTGCAGGAGTAAACCATGCGCCGCTTTCTCCTGATTGCCGCTGTATTCGCCGTAGTTTTGTTGTACGGTCTGACTGTTGCAACGGGCAGCAGCAACGTATTGTCCGATTATTTCTGGTGGATTGTCGCCTTGTGCGGCTTGCTATTGCTGGTGTTGGCCGCAGTGTTGGTGCGCTATGTCGTGCTTTTGATGCGCGACAACAGCAAAAGCGTGTTCGGCTCGCAGATTGCGCGTCGGCTGTCGGGGATGTTTACCTTGGTTGCCGTATTGCCGGGCGTGTTTTTGTTCGGTATTTCCGCCCAGTTTATTAACGGCACGATTAATTCTTGGTTTGGCAACGATACCCATGAGGCTTTGGAGCGCAGCTTAAACTTGAGCAAATCCGCGCTGAACTTGGCGGTGGACAACGCGGTCAGTAACGCCACGCCGGTACAAATCGACTTAATCAGTGCCGCTTCGCTGGACGGCGACTTGGGGCAAACGCTGGCCCAATCCGCGCCTACTTCCGAATTTGCCCAGCTGGCGCTTTATAACGCGACCACCCATAAAGTCGAGAAAAGCATCAATCCCCTGAAACTGAATCAACCGACGCTCAACAAAGAAGGATGGGAGCAGCTGGAGCAGACCGGCTCGGTGCGTAGTTTGGAAAACATCGGCGGCGTGCTGTATGCTCAAGGCTGGATGCTGATCGGTACGCATAAAAATCAGGATTATGCGTTGTTTTTCCGTCAGCCGATTCCGAAAGATGTTGCTCAAGACGCGACGCTGATTGAAGCGGCCCGTGCCAAATACGCCGAGCTGAGTTATACCAAAAAAGGCCTGCAAACCTTTTTCCTGTCCACGCTGTTGGTCGCGACATTGTTGGCCATCTTTTTGGCGCTGGTGATGGCTTTGTATTTTGCCCGTCGTTTTGTGGCGCCGGTCTTGTCGTTGGCAGAGGGCGCGCGGGCGGTGGCTCAGGGCGACTTCAGCCAGACCCGGCCGGTATTCCGCAATGACGAGTTCGGCCGTTTGACCCAATTGTTCAACCACATGACCGAGCAATTGGCGATTGCCAAAGAGGCGGACGAGCGCAACCGTTTGCGCGAAGAAGCCGCCCGCCATTATTTGGAATGCGTGTTGGAAAGTTTGACCACAGGCGTGATTACTTTGGATGCCGACGGCCGTCTGAAAACCTTTAACAAAGCCGCCGAACAGATTTTGGGCGTTTCGCTGGTGTCTTTGTGGGGCAGCAACTGGCATCAATGGCACGGCAAATCGCCGCAGCAAACCCTGTTGGCCGATGTGTTTGCCGCCATTAATGAAACCGCCGACAGCGACAAACCCGTCCAAGTCGAATATGCCGCGCCCGACGATGCCCGAATCTTGTTGGGCAAAGCCACCATCCTGCCGGAAGACAACGATAACGGCGTGGTGATGGTGATTGATGATATTACTGTCTTGATACGCGCGCAAAAAGAGGCCGCATGGGGCGAAGTGGCGAAACGTTTGGCGCACGAAATCCGCAATCCGCTTACGCCCATCCAGCTTTCCGCCGAGAGATTGGCATGGAAATTGCATGATAAACTTGACGAGCAAGACGCCCAAATCCTCAGCCGTTCAACCGATACCATCGTCAAACAGGTTGCCGCACTGAAAGAAATGGTCGAAGCATTCCGCAATTATGCGCGTGCGCCGTCGTTGAATTTAGAAAAACAAGATTTAAACGGTTTGGTGTCGGAAGTATTGGTATTATATGAGGCTGGCGCGTGCAAATTTAATGCGCGGCTCAGCGCCGATGCCCTGCCGATTGCCGCCGATACGACAGCGATGCGCCAAGTGTTGCATAACCTATTTAAGAATGCCGCAGAAGCGGCGGAGTCGGACGAGGCGCCGCAAGTAAACATCGAAACAGGACGCGAAGGCGGACAGGTTTTCCTGACCGTATGCAACAACGGCAAAAGTTTCAGCAAAGAAATGCTGCACAATGCTTTTGAGCCGTACGTTACCGACAAACCGACAGGAACGGGGCTGGGTTTGCCCGTTGTGAAAAAAATTATCGAGGAGCATGGCGGCCGTATCAGCCTGAGCAATCAGAACAGCGGCGGCGCGTGCGTCAAAATAGCTTTACCGGAAATGGCAGAAACTTATGCGAAGCAGTGATATTTTGATTGTAGATGATGAAGTAGGCATCCGCGACCTGCTCTCCGAAATCCTTCAAGACGAAGGCTATACCGTTACTTTGGCCGAAAATGCCGAAGAAGCGCGCCAATTGCGTTACCAAACGCGTCCGGCCATGGTATTGCTGGACATTTGGATGCCCGATTGCGACGGCATCACTTTGTTGAAAGAGTGGGCGAAAAACGGCCAACTCAATATGCCCGTGGTCATGATGAGCGGCCATGCCAGCATCGACACCGCGGTTGAAGCCACCAAAATCGGCGCGCTCGATTTTCTGGAAAAACCGATTGCCCTGCAAAAACTCTTGTCCGCAGTAGAACGCGCCTTGAAACATGGCGAAGTTCAGACGGCCTCCGGCATGACTTTGGACAAACTGGGCAACAGTCCCGTCATTCAAGAAATGAACGGCAGCATTGAAGCGGCCGCCAAACACAACCGCCCGCTGTTGTTGGCCGGTGAGGCAGGCTCGCCGTTTGAAATTGTTGCCCGCTATCTGCACAAAAGCGGTACGCCTTGGGTGGCAACCGACCGTGTCGAACACATTGTCGATACGCCGTTGGAGCTGTTGCAAAAAGCATCGGGCGGTATTTTGTATGTCGGCGATATTGCCCGTTACAGCAAAAACATCCAAAACGGCATCGCTTTCTTGCTAGAGAAAGCCGACCGCTACAATGTCCGTGTGATTGCTTCATGCGGCTTTAAACGCGGCGAGAGCGCCGATGACGTCGTTACCGGCCGACTGGCGGAGCTGTTGAAAGAGCGCATCAATATCCCTTCTTTGCGCAGCCAGCCGGACGACATCGTCTTTTTAATCAACCGCATCATGACCGATTTGGCCGAAAGTCAAAAAATCCAGCCGGTAAAATTCAGCGACAGCGCGTTGGTGGTTTTGCGCCAATACGATTGGCCGGGCAATTACGACCAGCTTGCCGAAACGGTGAAAAACATCATGTTGGAATCGGACGGCAAAGAAGTGAACGAGCAGGCCGTTGCCGCGGCTTTGGGTCAGAAGGAAAATGCAACGGCGACAGAAATCATCGGTGGCTTCAATTTCAATATGCCTTTGCGCGAATTGAGGGAAGAAGTCGAGCGCCGTTACTTTGAGTACCACATCGCCCAAGAAGGCCAAAATATGAGCCGCGTGGCGCAAAAGGTCGGTTTGGAGCGTACACACCTTTACCGCAAACTCAAACAACTCGGTATCAGCGTATCGCGCCGCAGCGCCGACAAATCCGAAGAATAAGCGCAATATCGGTTCAAACACAAAAGAGGCCGTCTGAAAGCCATCAGGTTTTTCAGACGGCATCGTCATTTGACGGTTTGCTTGGATAAGCAATATTTGATAAAGAATAATGATATGGCCCGGCATTGTTGTTTTGCATTTTGGGCCGACAAAAGTTTTATACCAATAAAATTTTCAGCCGGCCTTGATTTACTTCAGGCCGTCTGAAAACCATTACGAAAAGGGAACAGATTGATGACGGAAAACGAGCGTTTTGCTTGGTTGCAACTGGCATTTACGCCCTATATCGGCGCAGAAAGTTTTTTGGTGCTGTTGCAGCAATTCGGTAGCGCACAAGCTGCCTTGAGTGCGCCGGCAGACAAAATTGCCGCCCTGGTACGCCATAAACAGGCGGCCGAGTCATGGCGCAATGCGGACAAACGGGCTTTGGCGCAGCAGTCTGCCGAAGCCGCTTTACAATGGGAAATGCAGGACGGTTGCCGTCTGTTGCTGCTGCAAGATGATGATTTCCCCGAAATGCTGATACAAGGCATTACCGCGCCGCCGGTCTTGTTTTTACGCGGTAATGCAGGGCTGCTGCACACACCTTCTGCTGCGATTGTCGGCAGCCGCCATGCCACGCCGCAGGCAATGCGGATTGCCAAAGATTTCGGGAGGGCGTTGAGTGAAAAAGGCATTCCTGTCGTATCGGGTATGGCTTCGGGTATCGATACCGCCGCCCATCAAGGCGCATTGCAGGCAGATGGCGGCACCATTGCCGTCTGGGGAACCGGTATAGACCGCATTTACCCGCCGTCCAATAAAAACCTTGCTTATGAAATCGCTGAAAAAGGATTGATTGTCAGCGAGTTCCCTTTGGACACGCGTCCGTTTGCAGGCAACTTTCCGCGCCGCAACCGTCTGATTGCCGCGTTGTCGCAGCTGACATTGGTGGTCGAAGCGGCATTGGAATCCGGCTCATTGATTACTGCCAAGCTGGCGGCGGAGATGGGGCGCGAAGTGATGGCGGTGCCCGGTTCGATAGACAATCCGCACAGCAAAGGCTGCCACAAGCTGATTAAAGACGGGGCAAAATTGGTGGAATGTTTGGATGATATTCTTCACGAATGTCCGCAGCTATTGCAAAATACGCCTGTTCCATCATATTCTATAAATAAGACGGTAAAACCGAAAAACGATCAAACCGAACGTCTGCAACCCCAAACAATAGCGGATGAACCGCAAAGGCCGTCTGAAAACCTATCTGCCGCCCCATCAACAAGCGCTTTATTGGAAGCAATGGGTTACGACCCGATACACCCCGATATTTTGGCGCAACAAACCAATACGGCAGCGGCAGACGTGTACGCACAGCTTTTGGAATACGAACTTGACGGTATCGTCGCCGCCTTGCCGGGTGGCCGTTATCAGCGTGTCAAAGCATAAATTATCTATATTTAAGGAACCAGCATGACCGAAGTCATTGCCTATTTAATCGAACACTTCCAAGATTTCGACAATTGTCCGCCTCCGGAGGATTTGGGTCGCCTCTTGGAAGATGCGGGTTTTGATGCTACAGAAATCGGCAATACATTGATGATGATGGAAGTCTTGTTCAATACGTCCGAATTCTATGCCGAGCCGTTTAACAGCGATTCCCTGCGCGTATTCTGCCGTGAAGAAGCTGAAAACCTGCCGCAGGAAGTCATGGGCTTGATGCAGTATCTGGTTGCCGAACACGCAATTACTTACGAGCAGCGCGAAATCGTCATTCACGCCCTGATGCACATTCCATCGGACGAAATCACCCTCGATACCGCCAAAGTATTGGTATTGCTGGTGTTGTGGATGCACAAGAGCGAGTTGCCCGTCCTGATAGGCGACGACTTGATGAGTGCGTTGACCGGACAAAACGTGATGCACTAAACCTTTTTTCAGACGGCCTGAACAAAATGATAAAAGGCCGTCTGAAACATAAACCCAATACATCCAAAAGAGAACAACAATGGCGAAAAACCTATTAATCGTCGAATCCCCGTCCAAAGCCAAAACCCTGAAAAAATATCTGGGCGGTGATTTTGAAATTTTGGCGTCTTACGGCCACGTCCGCGATTTGGTTCCGAAAAGCGGAGCAGTCGATCCCGACAATGGCTTTGCCATGAAATACCAATTGATCAGCCGCAACAGCAAACACGTCGATGCCATCGTCGCCGGTGCCAAAGAAGCCGAAAACATCTACCTCGCAACCGACCCGGATAGGGAAGGCGAAGCCATTTCTTGGCATCTTTTGGAAATCCTCAAATCCAAACGCGGTCTGAAAAACATCAAGCCGCAGCGTGTCGTGTTCCACGAAATCACCAAAAACGCCGTGCTCGACGCCGTCGCCCACCCGCGCGAAATCGAAATGGACTTGGTCGATGCGCAACAAGCCCGCCGTGCTTTGGACTATCTGGTCGGTTTCAACCTCTCGCCATTGTTGTGGAAAAAAATCCGCCGCGGTTTGAGCGCAGGCCGCGTGCAAAGTCCCGCCCTGCGTTTGATTTGCGAACGCGAAAACGAAATCCGCGCGTTTGAAGCGCAGGAATATTGGACGGTACATCTCGACAGCCACAAAGGCCGCAGTAAGTTCACCGCCAAACTCGCCCAATACAACGGCGCGAAACTCGAACAATTCGACCTGCCGAACGAAACCGCGCAAGCCGATGTGTTGAAAGAACTCGAAGGCAAAGAGGCCGTCGTTACCGCCATTGAAAAGAAAAAGCGCAGCCGCAATCCCGCCGCGCCGTTCACCACATCAACCATGCAGCAGGATGCCGTGCGCAAACTCGGCTTCACCACCGACCGCACCATGCGCACCGCCCAACAGCTTTACGAAGGTATAGACGTAGGGCAGGGTGCCATCGGTCTGATTACCTATATGCGTACCGACAGCGTGAATTTGGCTGATGAAGCGTTAACCGAAATCCGCCATTACATCGAAAACAAAATCGGCAAAGAATATCTGCCGAGTACTGCCAAACAATACAAAACCAAATCCAAAAACGCCCAAGAGGCCCACGAAGCCATCCGTCCGACTTCCGTGTACCGCACGCCCGAAAGCGTCAAACCCTTCCTGAGCGCAGACCAGTTCAAACTCTATCAAATGATTTGGCAGCGCACCGTCGCCTGTCAGATGACGCCCGCCAAATTCGACCAAACCACCGTCGATATTACCGTCGGCAAAGGCGTATTCCGCGTAACCGGACAAGTGCAGACTTTCGCAGGCTTCTTGAGCGTTTATGAAGAAAGCAGCGACGACGAAGAGAGCGAAGACAGCAAAAAACTGCCCGAAATGAGCGAAGGCGACAAACTACCCGTGGACAAACTCTACGGCGAACAACACTTCACCACCCCGCCGCCGCGCTACAACGAAGCCACACTGGTTAAAGCCCTCGAAGAATACGGCATCGGCCGCCCATCGACCTACGCCAGCATTATTTCCACGCTCAAAGACCGTGAATACGTTACCCTTGAGCAAAAACGCTTCATGCCCACCGACACAGGCGACATCGTCAATAAATTCCTGACTGAACACTTCGCCCAATATGTCGATTACCACTTCACCGCCAAACTCGAAGACCAGCTTGACGAAATTGCCAACGGCAAACGCCAATGGATTCCCGTGATGGACAAATTCTGGAAACCGTTCATCAAGCAAGTAGAAGAAAAAGAGGGCATCGAACGCGCCAAATTCACCACGCAGGAACTCGACGAAACCTGCCCGAAATGCGGCGAACACAAATTGCAAATCAAGTTCGGCAAAATGGGCCGCTTCGTCGCGTGTGCCGGCTATCCCGAGTGTAGCTACACGCGCAACGTTAACGAAACCGCCGAAGAAGCCGCCGAACGTATTGCCAAAGCGGAAGCAGAGCAAGCTGAACTCGACGGACGCGAATGCCCTAAATGCGGCGGTCGTCTAGTGTACAAATACAGCCGTACCGGCAGCAAATTCATCGGCTGTGCCAACTATCCGAAATGCAAGCACGTTGAGCCGTTGGAAAAACCGAAAGACACCGGCGTCCAATGCCCGCAATGCAAAAAAGGCAACCTCGTCGAGCGAAAATCCCGCTACGGTAAACTGTTTTACAGTTGCAGTACCTATCCGGACTGTAACTACGCCACTTGGAATCCGCCCGTCGCCGAAGAATGCCCGAACTGCCATTGGCCGGTCTTGACCATCAAAACCACCAAACGCTGGGGCGTGGAAAAAGTCTGTCCGCAAAAAGAATGCGGCTGGAAAGAACAGATTGAACCGCCTGCACCGAAAGAATGATGAAGTAGGTTGGTTTAAAGAGAAAAGGTCGTCTGAAAAAATTTCAGACGACCTTTGCTTTTCTGTGATTATTTTATTTAAATCCGCGTGTCGTTTTAAAGTCCGATAAAATACGGTTCATTTCTGGTTCAAATAAGGCTATGTAATCGTAAGATAGACCGCGGCTGGCACTAGGGTGGGGCAGGCAGACGACTTCGCAATTTTCAAACGATTGGAATCTGATTTTGAAACGTGTACCGCTAAAATCTTTTTGTACTACTCGTAGCGGTTGAGTTTGTTTTCCGACAAGCTGCTCGAAGCGCGGCAATACATTTGTGCAATTAAGATAATTTGTCAGGTTGCTTCCCATGAAGAGAATCAATTTAGGACGTAGTTTCTCAATGTGGTAGAGAAAATTATCGACGTGTTCGGGCTGGAGAAATTTGTTTGGATTGTCGATTTTGTTGCCCTGAGTAGCTGCCCAGTTGGTTTGAACCAGGGATTTTTCAAATGCACCGCCCAATCCATTTTCGTCTAAGGGGTGTCCCCACATTTCAAACCAATTTTTTATTGTATTGTCGTAACGCCACTTTTTTGCCTGCTCACCATAATAGAGGGATTTATTTGCAAATGTATGGTCGATTTTGTTTTCAGGGAGTTTGTATTCACCTGCTACATAAGCAGCCTCATCGGCTTTACTCCAACCCCACTCATACCCACAAATCATTAAACCATGTTTGTCGTTGTAGCCTTTGAACAGGCTGTTGCCTAAGTTCAAATCTGACATTATTGTTCCTTACCATAAATGTAAAATCAGTTGGCCGAATACCACTAAAATAGGTTCTTCGCCCATGTCGTAAGTGTTGTTGAAACGCGCGCCGGATTTAGGTTTGATTTTATTGCCGTCAACTACCCAAGTATTGTTTAAACGCGCACCAGATTTAGGTTTTAATTCCTTTCCATTGAAAACCCAAGTATTGTCTAAACGTGCACCGGATTTGGGTTTTAGTTCCTTGCCATCGAAAATCCAAGTATTGTCTAAACGCGCACCGGATTTGGGTTTTAATGTACTGCCGTCGCAAACCCAATCACGTGGTAAAGAAATTGTATTCATGTTGAAACTCCTGTTTAAGTTGCTTTTGGTTCAAGGGAATTAAATAGATTTTTCTTTGGCACTTTTTACAAACAAATTAACTGCCTGCACAATTTCATTTGCCATTTCATCTACCATTTGCTGCATGCTTTGCGGATGGTTAAAATGCACAAAATCGCCCGTCAATTCGGCCGTATCGTCCAAATTCCAAAAATCCAAGCGGTAGCGCGAAGGATATTTCCAACCAAACCAATGCTGGTTTGCCCCTTGAAAATATTGTTCTCTAACGACGGCAATCAAATTATTTTCAGACGGATAAGCCATATCCGGTTGACGTTTAAAACCAAAATAAACGTCATTTTCCAGTTCCACTTTAAAATCTACCTGCTCTCCATGCTGTGTATGATAAATCGGGAATTGGATGCCGAAATAACGATGACGATTGCGTGAGCGGGCATAATATTCGCGCACATCATTGGTAAAATCATGCTGTTCGATTTGCATGTTAGGCAGTTTTTCACGCAGACATTTTTGCAATTCATGCCAAAACATCGTTTGTATTTGGTATTTGTCCAGCTTCTGACCTTCTACATACAAATCGCATTGCTGCAACAATAACTGCACTGACTCTTTGCTGATGGATTTACTATTGGTGTTGTATAAATCGCTTTTTAAAATTGCTACGACCGCAAACAGCTCTTCTGAGAAATCGGCATAAAACTGGGCAATTAATTCATTCCTGTTACTGTACGCTGTTTTCAAACGTACCGTAAAATCATTCATTTTTCTGATTAAATTGGTTACGCCCTCAAACACTGCTTGGGTATTTTCATCATTGCTGTGCATTTGAATATAGGCAAGTTGGAACAGCAAATCTTTCAACTCATCTGTATCGTCATTACCGTTTTCCATGCGGGAAATGGTAATTTTGCCGTCTTGCACGATTTCTTTCAGTTTATCTAAAAATTCGTGATAAATTTCCTGTTTTTTCTCAAACACTTTCAAGCTCTTATCACGTTGTTCCTCTTGGGCGGTCTGACCTTGAAGCAGAAAAACAGTAACAATTGCAGTTAAAATTGCTCCAATGGCACTGTTATTGATGTTTTCAACGATTTTAGGTAGAGTGTTTTCGTAAATCATTGAAAAAACAAAAAGACTTAAAGTTATTGAAAGGCAGATTCCCAAAAAGGAAAGCAGCTTTTTAGACATAAGATAAAGTTCCCTTGTTGTTAGATGGTATTAAATGGCATATTTAATTTGTCATGTGTTTGCCGAGCCAGTCAGAAAAAGTTTAAAATCTATCTCTATAATTCAACCATCTATACAGAAAGTTCAGCCTATGGAAACCCACGAAAAAATCCGCCTGATGCGCGAATTGAACAAATGGTCGCAGGAGGATATGGCGGAAAAGCTGGCGATGTCGGCGGGCGGGTATGCCAAAATCGAACGGGGCGAGACGCAGTTGAATATCCCGCGTTTGGAGCAGTTGGCTCAGATTTTCAAAATCGATATGTGGGACTTGCTCAAATCGGGCGGCGGCGGGATGGTGTTTCAGATTAATGAAGGTGATAGTGGTGGCGATATTGCGTTGTATGCGTCGGGTGATGTTTCGATGAAAATAGAATTTTTAAAAATGGAGTTAAAACATTGTAAAGAAATGTTGGAACAAAAAGACAAAGAAATCGAGCTGCTCCGCAAGCTGACCGAAACCGTTTAAACAGATATGCCGTCTGAAAAAAAGTTTTCGGACGGCATATTCTTTGACAGGTCTTGTATAATACCGTTTGAACTTACAGGTTTTTGATTATGGCAGCAGGCAAACATACCAAACACAGCAACCAGGTACGCATTATCGGCGGGCAATGCCGGGGCAGGAAATTGAGTTTTGCATCCGCCGACGGTCTGCGTCCGACACCTGACAGCGTGCGTGAAAAGCTGTTTAACTGGCTGGGACAGGATTTAACCGGCAAAACAGTATTGGATTTATTTAGCGGTAGTGGTGCTTTGGGAATGGAGGCTGCTTCTCGTCATGCGGTAAAAGTGGTAATGGTCGATAACCACCGCCAAACTGTGCAAACACTTCAGAAAAATATCCGTGAATTAGGTTTGAAACAGGTGGAAATCGTGTGTTCAGACGGCATGGCTTATTTGACAAGGCCGTCTGAAAAATTTGATGTCGTGTTTCTTGATCCGCCGTTTGCATGGGAAGATTGGCAAAATCTGTTTATCCGATTGCAAAGCCACTTGAAAAATGGGGCAATGGTCTATATTGAAGCAGGGAAGCTGCCTGAAAAACCGGATTGGCTGGAAATTTATCGGGAAGGAAAGGCAGGAATGAGTAAGTTTGAATTGTTGCTCTATTCGCAAGTTACTGAATAGTATGGAATTTGAGAATCATTCCCAAGGTGTAAAACATTCTTTCAAACGGATTGTTCCGACGTCATTTGTGCTATAATCCGCGCCCAATCGGTTTTGATAATTTAAGAAAAAAGGAAATAGAAATGTCGCTCTTTATTACAGATGAGTGCATTAACTGCGATGTGTGCGAACCGGAATGCCCTAATGATGCCATTTCGCAAGGTGAAGAAATTTACGAAATCAATCCAAATTTGTGTACGCAATGTGTGGGCCATTACGATGAGCCACAGTGCCAACAGGTATGTCCTGTCGACTGTATCTTGATCGATGAAGAGCATCCTGAAACGCACGAAGAACTGATGGCTAAGTACGAAAAAATCATTCAGTTTAAGTAAATAATGTTTAAAAGCAAAAGCTTGGATATTTTTAAAGAAATAAGTGAAAAAAAATCTTGACGGAAATCCGAGTTGCAAATAAACTAGTGTTCTCTTTTGGAGGGATTCCCGAGCGGTCAAAGGGGGCAGACTGTAAATCTGTTGCGTGAGCTTCGAAGGTTCGAATCCTTCTCCCTCCACCAAAAATTCTTACTTGGAGCAAATAGTGAGTATGCGGGTGTAGCTCAATGGTAGAGCAGAAGCCTTCCAAGCTTACGGTGAGGGTTCGATTCCCTTCACCCGCTCCAAACAATTTCGCCCATGTAGCTCAGGGGTAGAGCACTCCCTTGGTAAGGGAGAGGTCGGCAGTTCAAATCTGCCCATGGGCACCATCTCATTATTACCCTTTCTTTCAAAAGCTTAGATTATAGGATATTGCCATGGCTAAGGAAAAATTTGAACGTAGCAAACCG
>NZ_KV830168.1:0-34371 GCF_001836705.1 Neisseria sp. HMSC061B04 | reverse complement strand
ATAACTGCTAATCTACGTCAGCCCCTAAATTAATATATAAGTCAAATATTTTTATCAAAATTTTCTAATGTTTTTATGTGAAATAATTTCTGCTCCACATTACAAACAAGCTCTTTTGCATCATAAGAATTTTTTAACCCACCCGTAATATCATTTAATGGATTAAAACAAGCTTCATCCTCATAAGCAGAGTACGTTTTTCTTAACTTAGAAAAATAACTTAAAGGAAATTTTTCAACTAATTTATTTTTTTTATTTTTAATTTGCAATTCTTTATATCTTTTATCTATCGCACTATCTAAACTAAGAGATAAACTATATAAACATTCATTTCCAATTTTATGTAACTGATCATATTTTTCCACATCACATAGAGTATACGTTTTCTCATCAATTGAATTTTTAATAGTATCTCTAAAAGCAGAAAGTATTGAAAAATCTTGAGCAAAACAAGAACCAGATCCTAACAGGCAAATAGAAAGAAAGAATGCTTTTTTCATTTCAAACTCCTTAAATTTGTAATGTCTTATCCCATGTATAGCAATAACCATTTTTAAAACTTATAAAGTTACATTTTATTGCTCACAAGATTCTAGCACCATTTTGAAGACTTAGTCCTAATAAATAACTATCAATTATATTTTAAAGATAAAACAGTAAGTTAAAAATACACTATACAATTATCCTCAAAATAAACAAAGGCCGTCTGAAAACCAGTTGTCCTGATTTTTCAGACGGCCTTTAGTATTCAATCTTTCCTTCAACGGCCAAAATTGTCTCGGCGTTCGCGCCAGTCTTGGCGGATGGAGCCGCTTTTGCCGATCGGTGTATCTTGTTCGACTTCCCAAATAAAATTCGTTCCGCCGCCAATCGGATGCGAGCCGCGCAGGCCGATGTGGCTGCCTTGGTCGGCAACGGCGGTGCTGCTGCGTGTTTGGCCGCCGAAACGGGTTTGCGAAGTTTCGATGCCGCTTTTGATGCTGCCGTAAAGCTGTACGTCGGCATGTGCGGCGAGTGCGGCGGTGGAAAGTGCGGCAGTGAGGAGAAGTTTCAAGTTCATGGTTTATCCTTTTTTTTTGGAGAGGAATTGTAAGGCGATTGTATCGGCCTTGTGCGTAAACAAGTTACAATTCTTGCAAAATCTGACAGGAGTTTTGATGATGCGCTCTTTACGTGCCGCCGCGGTGCAAATGGTGTCGTCCACCGACCCCGAAACCAATATTGCCACGATGAAACGCCTTGTCCGCGAGGCGGCCGAACAAGGGGCGGATTGGGTGTTGTTGCCCGAATATTGGCCGCTAATGGGCAAAAACGATACGGACAAGCTGGCATTTGCCGAGCCTTTGGACGATGGACGCGTTGGCGAAACCTGCGACACCCGTTTTCAGACGGCCTTAAGCGAAACGGCAAGGGAATGCGGCGTGGTGTTGTTTGGCGGTACGGTTCCGCTGCAAAGCCCAAACGCTGGCAAGGTGATGAACACAATGCTGGTGTATGACCGCAACGGCAACCGAATCGGGCTTTACCACAAAATGCACCTTTTCGGCTTTTCCGGTTTGGGCGAACGCTACGCCGAAGCCGATACGATACTGGCGGGCAGCGATGTGCCGAAGTTAAGCGTGGACGATGTTCCGCTGGCGGCCGGTGTCTGCTACGATTTGCGCTTTCCTGAGTTTTTCCGCGCCCAGCAGCCGTTTGATGTTTTATTGTTGCCGGCCGCGTTTACCCACACGACCGGCAAGGCGCATTGGGAATTGCTGCTGCGCGCCCGTGCAGTGGAAAACCAATGCTACGTCATCGCGTCGGCACAGGGCGGACTGCATGAAAGCGGCCGCCGCACATTCGGCCACAGTATGATTATCGACCCTTGGGGCGATGTGTTGGCGACGTTGCCCGAAGGCGAAGGCGTGATTTGTGCCGATTTGGATACCGCGCGCCTGCAAAGCGTGCGCACGCGCCTGCCTGCTCTGAAACACCGATTACTTTAAACACGCACTATGTCCCACTCCCAACCCACACGCATTCTCGGCATCGACCCCGGCAGCCGCGTGACCGGCTTCGGCGTTATCGATGTCCACGGTCGCGAGCATCATTATGTTGCTTCCGGCTGTATCAAAACGCCGACCGGCGCGTCGCTTTCCGAACGCATCGCCGTGATTGTCCGCCATATCGACGAAATCATCCGCCACTATCAGCCGCATCAGGCGGCCATCGAACAAGTGTTTGTCAACGTCAACCCGGCCGCGACTTTGATGCTCGGTCAGGCGCGCGGTGCGGCGATTGCCGCTTTGGTCATGCACGATTTGCCCGTATTTGAATACACCGCGCTTCAGGTCAAGCAGGCCGTGGTCGGCAAGGGCAAGGCCGCCAAAGAGCAGGTGCAGCATATGGTGGTTCAAATGCTTGCACTTTCAGGCACGCCGCAAGCCGATGCCGCCGACGGACTCGCCGTCGCCCTCACCCACGCCCTGCGCAATCACGGATTGGCTTCGCAACTCAATCCTGACGGCCTACAGGTCAAGCGCGGCCGTTTCCAATGGTAAGCCGACATTCAGGCCGTCTGAAATCGTGTTCCAACCCGTTTTCAGATGGCCTTTCGGTTATAATAGCCCTTTGCCCACATACAGCGAGCCTGCATGAAAGCCGCCTTCCTTTTTCTCTACCTCATCCGCCTGCTGCCTTTTTGCGTGTTGCACAAAATTGCCGACGCAATCGGCATTCTTGCTTATTACGCAGTCAAACCGCGCCGCAAAGTCGGCGAGGTCAACCTCAAAAAATGCTTTCCCGAGCTGAACGACAGCCAGCGCACCGCCCTACTCAAATGCCATTTCCAACACATGGCCAAGCTGATGCTCGAATACGGCCTCTACTGGTATGCGCCTGCGGACAAACTGCGCTCGTTGGTGCGCTATCAAGACAAACACCATCTCGACGAAGCCCTCGCCGCCGGCGAAAAAGTCATCATCCTCTATCCGCACTTTACCGCATTTGAAATGGCGGTTTACACGCTCAATCAGGATGTGCCGCTGACCAGCATGTATTCGCACCAAAAAAACAAAACCCTGGACGAGCAAATCCTGAAAGGCCGCCACCGCTACAACAATGTTTTCCTGATCGGCCGCACAGAAGGCCTGCGCGCCATCATCAAGCACCTGCGCAAAAGCGATGCGCCCTTTCTTTATCTGCCCGACCAAGACTTTGGCCGCAACGATTCCATTTTCGTCAATTTCTTCGGCATTCAGACGGCCACGATTACCGGCCTCAGCCGTATCGCCGGCATGACCAAAGCCAAAATCATTCCCGCCATCCCCACGCGTGAAGCCGACAATACCGTAACCCTGCGCTTCTATCCGGCTTGGGACAATTTCCCGACCGAAAATGTCGAAGCCGACACCCAGCGCATGAACGACTTCATCGAAGAGCGGGTACGCGAGCATCCCGAACAATATTTCTGGCTGCACAAACGCTTCAAAACCCGTCCCGAAGGCGAAAGCAGCTTTTACTGACTACATAAAATTACAATTTAAACATAAAAAAGCGGCAAAACCTTTCTTTTTCCGCTTTTTCATTTTAATTGTATCAAACTCAAGCTCGGCTTCAATTTCAAACAATCAAATCAAATTCCACTTTAAATGCTTTAAAAACAACTTTTTTCAAGGCAATTGAAACTTTCAAACAACCTTATATTTTTTCTCAAATAAAAAATGCTCTCTTCAATACCCTTTTCATTTATATGTTAAATTTAATTTCATTTAAAAACAAAATGTTATAGAATAACTTTTAAAATAAAACAAATTTTAATCATTCGAAATATGAAATTAAATTAAATTTAAAGCAAGAAACACAAAATAAACATCTAATTTTAAATTATTATGCAATTTAATTGCAAAAATATGACAATAACCGCAATTTACCCTAAACCAAACCTTCAGAAAAAAACACTTGGCAAACTGTAAAAATTCGCGTAAATTTCACTACATCAAATTACAAGACATTCAGACGGCCTCAGCCGGTTTTAAATGTTTTTGTAAGCAGTTTTCTGATATTGCAAGCAATTGCAGTATTTTTAGAGGATTTCGGTGCAATACCCGAAATGAAAGTTTACCGGTGCAGAGTTGAGCTGCATCTGTAAAGCCGCAGGTGAAAGCCTGTATTGTTTGTGAAGCGTAAATCTCTGATTTGAGGTATTGGGGCAATCCTGTGGGGGATTGCCTCTTTTTTTATCTGCGCCGTCATGCCACAATGGCATCATTCCTTATCCAACCTGATCACGCCATGACCCCGATACTCGCCTTCGACATCGAAACCATTCCCGACGTAACCGGCATCCGCCTGCTTTACGATTTGCCTGCCGATTTACCCGACAACGAAGTCGTCCTGTTTGCCCAACAGCAACGCCGCGCCAAGACCGGCAGCGACTTTATGCAACACCATCTGCACCAAGTCGTCGCCATCTCCTGCTGTATGCGCTGGGGTCAGGACAAAATCCGCGTCAGCACCATCGGCGATCCCGAAGACAGCGAAGAAGTCATGATTGCCAAGTTTTTCGAGGTCATCGAAAACTACACGCCGCAACTCGTCAGCTGGAACGGCGGCGGTTTCGACCTGCCCGTCCTCCACTACCGCGCCCTGATACACGGCATCAGCGCCGCCCGCTATTGGGACATGGGCGACGGCGACTTTGGCGACAGCCGCGACTTTAAGTGGAATAACTACATCAGCCGCTATCACACCCGCCATTGCGACCTGATGGATTTGCTCGCCCTCTACCAACCGCGCGCCAGCGTGCCTTTGGACGATATGGCCAAACTCTGCGGTTTCCCCGGCAAACTGGGCATGGACGGCAGCAAGGTTTGGAACGCTTATCATGCAGGCCGTCTGAAAGATATCCGCGACTATTGCGAAACCGATGCCGCCAATACCTACCTGATGTACATGCGCTTTCGCATGATGAGCGGCGCGCTCGACGCCGACGAATACGAAGTCGAAATCAAACGCATCAAACACTATCTGGCCGCACAAGCCGAAGAAAAACAACACTGGGCGGAGTTCGTCGCCGCTTGGCGTTAAACCAGGCCGTCTGAACAGCTAAACCAAAAAACCAAAAGGGCGTGATCGACACGCCCTTTTTTTATATTCAGATAAACCATGCCCACTAAGCAGGCAAACGCCCCAGCGTAACCCTGTCCAATCCTGCCAAATCCTGTTCGGTGGCCACTTCGGTAAAACCGTTCTCCAGCATTATGTTCCGCACCGCTTCGCCTTGGTTATAGCCGTGTTCAAACAGCAGCCAACCGTTGGCTTTCAGGTATTTGGGGGCTTCTTGGGTAATGTGGCGTATATGGCTGAGGCCGTCTGAAAAGTCGGTTAGCGCGTTTTGCGGTTCAAACCTCAAATCGCCCTGCGACAAATGTTCATCGCCATCCTCGATATACGGCGGATTGGAAACAATCACATCGTATCGGCCTTCAGACGGCCTGTCGGTATCAAACCACGAACCCTGAGCAAATTCGACTTTTGCGCCCAATTCGGCCGCATTTTGACGGGCAGTATCCAAAGCACCGACGCTGATGTCGGATGCGCGAACATCGGCATCAACACGTTCAAGCGCGATGGTTACGGCAATGGCGCCGCTGCCCGTTCCCAAATCCCACACGCGGCCTTGCGGCGGCAAGCGTTTGAGCACGGCTTCCACCAAATGCTCGGTTTCAGGGCGTGGAATCAGCACATGCGGATTGACGGCAAAGCGTCGTCCGTAAAACTCGCGTTCGCCCAACAGATAGGCCATCGGCTCGCCTTTCAGACGGCGTTGCGTCAAAATCTCCAAGGTTTGCAGGGCAGATTCTGCCAAATCGTCCGTACCGCGTGTAACCAGCTGCGCGCGCGTGTAACTCAGCGCATATTGCAACAACATCCGCGCTTCGTTTTTGGGCAGTGCCGATTGGCGCAGCCATTCATCAAGCGTCATTTTTCGTCCCATCTGCCAGCGTTGCGGCTTTTCTTTCCTTATTCTTTCCGGCAAACGTGCCGATGGTGGCAACCGCAAATGCGGCATACCACAAATAAAATCCTGCACCGTAACGCACGATATCCGCCGTATTTCCTGCTTCATCGACATGTACGGCTTTCACACTGAAAGCCACCAACGCCAAGCCCCAAAGTGCCGCATGGACAGGCACGACCTTCTTCCGCAACGCCAGCAAAACAATGGCCGCCAACAAAACATAATTCGCATAGGCCGCACAATACCTGATATCCAAAGAAGCAAATATCGACCCCAAAATCAAAACGGTTACACCCTTCATGCTTTCATGATTGCCCAAATAAAATGCAACATTGGACAAAGACGCTATCCACAGTGCAACCGACACCAGCAACATCGCTATGGGAAAACTTGATTTCCGATTCTCTTTCTGCATGGTTTTATCCTAATGTAAAAGGCCGTCTGAAACCTTTCAGACGGCCTGCCGTTTAAATTTCGCTACCGCCGACGGTCAGTCCGGCATCAATCCTCAGGGTCGGTTGTCCGACGCCGACAGGAACGCTCTGCCCTTCTTTGCCGCAGACGCCGATGCCGCTGTCGAGTGCGGAGTCGTTGCCTATCATGGAAACGTGTTTCAGCACTTCGGGGCCGTTGCCGATGATGGTCGCGCCTTTGACAGGGTATTGCAGCTTGCCACCTTCCACCCACCACGCTTCGGATGCGCTGAACACGAACTTGCCGCTGGTAATGTCCACTTGTCCGCCGCCGAAGTTGACGGCGTAAATGCCCTTGTCGATGGACGCGATGATTTCTTCCGGCTCATAGCCGCCGTTTTCCATAAAAGTATTGGTCATGCGCGGCATAGGCGCGGAAGCGTAACTTTCGCGGCGGCCGTTGCCTGTCGATTGCGTACCCATCAGGCGGGCGTTGGTCTCGTCCTGCATATAGCCGACCAAAATCCCGTCTTCAATCAATACCGTGCGGCGGGTTTCATTGCCTTCGTCGTCGATATTGAGCGAACCGCGCCTATCGGCAATATCGCCTTGATCCACAACGGTCACGCCTTTGGCGGCCACGCGCTCGCCGATACGGCCGGAGAAAACGCTGGTTTCTTTACGGTTGAAATCGCCTTCCAAACCGTGTCCGACCGCCTCGTGCAACAACACGCCCGGCCAGCCGTTGCCCAAAACGACGGTCATCTCGCCGGCAGGCGCAGGACGGGATTCGAGATTGGTCAGTGCTTGTTTGACGGCGGAATCGACAAACCGATGTACCAAGTTTTCATCGAAATACGCCAAATCATAACGTCCGCCGCCGCCCGCGCTGCCCTGCTCGCGACGCTCGCCCTGCTTGGCAATGACGGTAACGTTCATGCGCACCATCGGGCGGATGTCGGCAGCGTGTTTACCGTCCAAACGGGCGATGTACACCATATCATATTCGCAGGTCAAACCGGCCATCACTTGCACGATACGCGGATCGGCGGCTTTGGCCAGCGTTTCGACTTTGTTCAACAGCGCGACTTTGGCAGCGGAATCGAGGCTGGCAATAGGGTCAATCGCCATGTGGACAGGCTTGCCGTAGGCAGGTGTCGGCACTTTGACGCTGGCCTCGCCACCGGCCGCACCAATCACGCGCACGGCTTTGGCAGAGCGGTTGATCGAATCGATACACAGGCTGTCGGCGTAGGCAAAAGCAGTTTTATCGCCCGAAACGGCACGCACGCCCACGCCCTGATCAATTTGGAAGCTGCCCGATTTGACGATGCCTTCCTCCAAATGCCAACTTTCATAGGCAGTGCGCTGACAATAGATGTCGGCATAATCGACATGGTTGGCGCCGATAATGCTCAGGCTTTGGGCGAGCAAATCGGGAGAAAGATGGTTGGTTTCGAGCAAATCTCGCTGTACGGCGGCGTAGGTTTGTTGCATAATTCTTCAGACGGCCCGACAAGCAGGCAAAGTTAATTTGGCCTTGATTATACGGTATTTTATATGGCTTTGGATATGTTGATTGCTTGGGTTTATGAGTGATTGAAACAAATCAAAAGGCCGTCTGAAAGATAGGGTTGAATGTTTGCCTTACCCTATTTCAACATCAGCCGCGTAATGAAGATAACAAATCATCGTATGATTGATGCAGCGGCAGACTGATAAAGATTCAAATAATAAATAGATTGGAATTAAAATGAAAAAATTACTTGTTGTATTGCTAGGACTGGCAAGCCTTAATGTTTATGCCAACGGTTGTGGCGGAGAATACCAACCTGCAACAGGTACCTGTCGCATTATCGACAGCTCTGGCAGACAAATTTTATATAATGTTCCACAATCAAAAGTAGCTAAGCCCACAAAAAAAATAGAATATGTAGATGTGCACGTCCCATCTAAGTTTGGAGCTATCGCAATCAGTAAAAAGGCTGGCCATATTACAGGTTCTTTAAATCATAGGTCGTTAGCAGAAGCAAAAAGTGAAGCAATTAAACGTTGTAAGAAAGGTAGTAATGGAGCTTCTTGTGAAATTCTTAAATGGGTTAGAAATGGCTGCATTGCTGCGGCAGTAGGAAATTTAAAAGGTACTCCTATAATTATAGGCGGTGCTGCTGAGCAAGGAGTTTCCGAACAAACAGCTATGACAAATTGTACCAATACAGGCGCACAAGAATGTAGAATCCTAATGCCAGAGGGTTGCTCTTTACCCTAATTCTTATACGCTATACTTTCCTCTATCCCCATTCTATTTTAACGAGTACAACACAATAAAACGCTTATCCAGTTTTGTTTTAACTGCGACACTGTTGCCATTTTCTGTCTCTGCCGGCAATGATTCAGACATTGCCGGCAAGCTGCTGATAGGCGATGCCAAATATGCCTGTGGGTCATCAACGGCCTTTTCAATCACGGCAAAGCCAATACCGAAACTTAATTTCCATACAAAACAAAGCATTACAACAAAAACCATTATTTTTTCAATTTTGCTATTGATAATAGTTATTATTAGCGTATAATCAAAACCACTCGGAAGACGTCCTAATCCGAGCCATTAAACGACAGATTTTATCCCCCTCTTCCCCATTATCTCTTGATACTCGGAGTGCGCATATACGAAACATACCTGTTCCCCTTTATATCAGATACTCAAAACCGAAAAACATGAAACCCACTGCCGATACAGTGGGTTTCGTGTTTTTTGGCGTTCGGTTTATCAGGCTTGGGACTGCTGGTCAGGCCATCTGCAACTGAATAGACCTGATTATCGGCAGGTTTTCATGTTCAATTTGCCATAACGGCCGACAATGTTTCTGATGTCTTGAGCATCGCGCTCGTCGACCGCCATAAAGACCACGGTCATGCGCGCTACGCTCAAACCGGTATCGGGTGCGCTTTTGTCTTCCTGCTCGACAATGCGCGCGCCGCCGAAACCTGCGCTGGACAAGCGTGAAATCAAAACTTGGGCGGAAGAACGGCTGCGTGTTACGTCAACGCTGATTTCGCCGTTGTGAATGCTGCCGCTAAAGCCGCGGCTGCCCAAGGCATCAAGCTGGGCGGAAGTGTCGCCGTCGGCAGGCAAGACCACGCGGAAGGTTTTGGAAGAAGTCTCGCCACCGGATGCGCCGTTGCGTTTTTCGATACTGCGGCTGGCCGCATGAGGCCATTTGCCCAACAGGCCTTTGATGCGGTGGTAATCGTCTTCATCCATCACCACGGTGGCGCTGCTGGTACACAAGCGTTCCACGCCGGCCGCGCCCATTTCTTCTTCAGCGGCGCGACGCTCTTGCGCCTCTTTCTCGCGGCGCATTTTTTCTTTTTTCTCTTTCAACTGCTGCGCTTCTTGCTTTTTACGCAAGGCTTCCGCTTCTTCGGATTCAGGTTCGGCCATAATCAGGCCGTCTGATTCGACCACCACCCAATCGGGTTGCGATGCCTGCCGAGGCTCGGCTTTGGGCGCGTCCAAAGAAGATGGGCGCAATAATTCGTGCGTACCGCCTTCCAAAGCAGATTCGGGTTTGGCGGTTTTATGTTGTGTCCGATAGGCAACCATACTGCCAAAAACAATGATGTTGAGTGCGACCAAGACCGCAAACAGCCATTTCATGATGCGTTTTCCTTTTTATTGTCCGTTGCGATGGGCAATCCAATGCAAGAGCCCGTGAATCACGAGATTATCGACGATTTTCACTTGATTGTCATGAACAAATGCCTCGGGCAAGGCTTGCACGACTCTGGCCGCGCCGCCGCCCGTGATAATAATATCGACCGGTTTGCCCCCGCCCGTTTTGTCTTTCAGACGGCCATGCATCATCATCAACGCGCCGCAAACAGCATCCATCATGCCGCTGGCAATGGCGTTCGGCGTTGTGGTTGGGAACGGATATACCTTGCCGATGGGGCGGTTGAGGTTGGCGGTTTTGAGTGCCATCGCCTCTTTCATCAAGTGGAAACCGGGCATGATGGTGCCGCCGAGATAATGATTGTCTTCCGTCAGCGCGTCGGTGGTTACGGCGGTGCCGCAGCTGACGACGACACAGGCGTTTTGCGTAAAGCGGCGGCTGCCCAGCGCATTAAACCAGCGGTCGGAACCATGTTCTTCAGGGCTGCGGTAATGGTTGCGGATGCCCAAAGCCTGCGGCATGGAAGACAGCCATTCGACCGGACGGGTCAATTGTTCTTCCACCATCGCTTTTTTGACCGAACCGCACACGGCGCAACCGACAATCTTCACATCTTCATCGGCAAATTGCAGCCATTCTTCTCCCAGCTTGGCCAAGTCACGATACGGCGCGCGGCCGACCTCGGAAAATGTGCCGTTCTCCACCCACGCCCATTTCAACTGGCTGTTGCCACCATCCAGCAGCAAAAAGCGTTCCGGCTTGGCGGCGGCAGGTTGTGCCGGACGGTTATCCGGGCGCAAGCTGATTTCGCCGCTGACAATGGTTTTCTCACCCTCGCCCGTCAGCAAACGCAACGCGCCTTGCGCATCCACGCCTTTGACCACGCCTTCGTGGACAACGCGCCCTTCTTGAAGCAGCAAGACCGGCCTGCCTGTGTCGCGGTTGGCGGTATCGTATTCGCCGACACATGATGCAAATCCGTTTTGCGCGTATTCGTTCAACAGCGCATCAAGTTGCGCCAACACCGCATTCAATAAGGCTTCGACGCTTACGCCCTGCTTAGAGGCCGTCTGAAACAAAGCCTGCACGGAAGTGGCGTTTTCCACTTCTTTCGGCAATACAAAATTAATGCCGATGCCGATGACGGCAACGGTTTTATTTTCCACCCGCGTTGTTTCAATCAACACACCGGCCAATTTATCGTTGGCCACGACCAAATCGTTCGGCCACTTGATATTTACGTCCAAACCGATATCGGCAAGCGCACGGCGGCAAGCCAATGCCACCACCAACGCCAGCGAACCCAGCTCATACTGCGGCTTGTCAAACGCCCAGCCCAGGCTGAACATCAAGCATTCGCCCTGTCGGTTGACCCAGCTTCGCCCCTGCCGTCCGCGCCCTTTGGTTTGAAAATGCGCTACACACAAAGCCTTGTGCGCCAAACCTGCCGACCGGCGCGCCAACGCCATGATTTCATCGTTGCTGGACGAACATTCGTGTTTCAACTGCGCGCGAAAACCATGTTTCCCGGCCATTTGTTGCAGAGATTCTTCGGCAAACACAGCCAATGGGCGCACCAAGCGCCATTGCCCGTCATGCTGGCGCAGCAAACCGCGGATATGGCCCGGCATCTGCTGCCAAAATCCGTTTAATTGTTGCGGCTTCATCCCGGCCGCACGCGCCAGCTGAGAAACGTGTTGCGGCAGGCCGTCTGAAAGCGCGGCGAGCAAGGCCCAATGGCGGCTGTTCAAATCCGTCATGCGCCTCCTCCGGCTTTGCGGATTTTCGCCAACGTTTTGGTGGTCGAAGTCTGATGTAAAAAAGGAATCGAAAATACTTTGCCACCGCGCGCAAACGTTTCGGCCGCACCGACAATCTTATCCACAGGCCAATCACCACCTTTAATCAATACATCGGGTTTGACCATTTCAATCAACGCGGCCGGCGTATCGTCATCAAACCATGTAACCAAATCCACGCTCGCCAATGCCGCTGCCACTGCCGCGCGGTTTTCCAAAGGATTAATCGGACGGTCGTCCCCTTTGCCCTGACGGCGCACCGAAGCATCGGTATTCAACGCCAATACCAAAGCCGCACCTGCCGATCGCGCCTGCGCCAGATACGTTACATGGCCTCGGTGGAGAATATCGAAACAGCCGTTGGTAAACACCAGCGGACGGGGCAATGCCGCCAAACGCTCCGCCAGCTTTTCGGGCGGACAAATTTTGGATTCGAATTCTGGAGCTGACCATTCGGACATGATGCGGTTCCTTTGGGAATAAAACAGAAAATAATCGGGGTATTATAAAGGATAACGGCGAAACGCCATAAAAAGATACCGAACGGTACAATATTCGGGCTTGACTGCGTATTCATCGGCATTTGACAGACACCGCAAACGCCGTTTTTGCCGCTGCCATGATGGAACGGTTTGATGAATACTGTTTTTGAAACCCAATAAACTTGAATAAAATTCAGGGCATAAACGGAAAAAAGCCTGCATACAATATGCAGGCTTTCATCTGGGGTGGCTGATGGGGCTCGAACCCACGACAACTGGAATCACAATCCAGGGCTCTACCAACTGAGCTACAGCCACCGTAAAAATTGGCACGCCCGACAGGAATCGAACCTGTAACCCCCGACTTAGAAGGTCGGTGCTCTATCCGGTTGAGCTACGGGCGCTCATGCCGATTCGTGCTTAGAATTTTGTGGTCGGGGCGGTGGGATTCGAACTCACGACCCTCTGCTCCCAAAGCAGATGCGCTAACCGGGCTGCGCTACGCCCCGACTGAAGACCCGAACTATACAGACCCTTTTCAATCCGGTCAACACTTACTTTGCTTTATTTTGCTATTTTTTATTTATCTTATTATTTTTAATCATTATTTATTTTTATGTTTCGTCATCGGGGTCACTCTTTTGTGTCAGGCCGTCTGAAAAATGCGATAATTTGAACGCAATATTTGTCCCTATTTAGAAGGAAAATCATGACTGCTCAACTTATAGACGGAAAAAAAATCTCCCAGCAACGCATCGAGGCGGTCGCGCAGGCGGTAAAGGCGCGCCAGGAAAAAGGTTTGCACACGCCTTGTTTGGCGGTGGTATTGGTCGGCGACGACCCTGCCAGCGCGGTTTATGTACGCAATAAAAAACTGGCCTGCCAAAAAAGCGGCATTGAATCGCGCTCTTACGAGCTGCCGTCTGAAACCACGCAAGACGATTTGTTGAAACTGGTGGACGAATTGAACGGCGACCCTGCCGTCGACGGTATTTTGGTGCAACTGCCGCTACCGGCCCACATCGACAGCCAGGCAGTTTTGGAACGTATCATGCCGCATAAAGATGTGGACGGCTTCCACCCTTACAACGTCGGCCGCCTGGTCGTCAAAATGCCGCTGATGCGCCCGTGCACGCCCAAAGGCGTGATGACTTTGTTGGAAGCCTACGGCATCGACCCGAAAGGCAAAAAAGCCGTGATTGTCGGCGCGTCCAATATTGTCGGCCGCCCGCAGGCGTTGGAATTGCTGCTGTCCCGCGCGACGGTAACCATCTGCCACAGCGCCACGCAAAACCTTGCCGATGAAGTTGCCGCCGCCGATATTTTGGTGGTCGGCGTGGGCATTCCGAATTTTGTTAAAGGCGAATGGGTCAAACCCGGCGCCGTCGTTATCGATGTGGGCATCAACCGCTTGGAAGACGGCAGCCTGTGCGGCGACGTGGAGTTTGATGTCGCCAAAGAACGTGCGTCCATGATTACGCCCGTTCCCGGCGGCGTCGGCCCGATGACGATTGCCACTTTGTTGGAAAACACGCTACACGCGGCCTCATTGCACGACTAACCGCCGTCATTAAATTAGGCCGTCTGAACATGGTTTTTCAGACGGCCTGACCTGTTTTTTGTTTTTTTACCTTATCGGCTTCACATGTCCTTACTCGCTTCCCACACCGACAACCCGACTTTCCGCAACGCTTCCTATATCCTGATGGGTTTGGCCTTGCTGATTGTCTTGCACTACCATCTGCTGCCGCTGCTGCTGTCGGTTATCCTGACCTATATCTTTATTACGCGCACCAACGGCGTCATCCTCAAACTCCGCCGCCGTGTTTTACCGCGCAACACGCGGCTGCATAAATCGCTCAATGCGCACAACATCAACCTGATTTCCACCACGCTGACGCTGGCCATCGTGTTCAGCATCATTGCGATGATGTCTTTGGGCATTTACCACCTGATACACGGCGGCCATGTCGGCTTTATGCTGGCCAAGCTGGCGGCGATTTTGGAAGACACCAAAAACAGCCAAGACCTGCCTGCGGCCATTCTCAATATGCTGCCCAACAATATGGCCGAAATCAAAGCCTCGGCGATCAAGCTGATTGACGAATACCGCGCCGCGCTGACCCGTATCAGTAAAAACAGCATCACGTCCTTCGTGTACATCCTCATCGGCATCATCATCGGCGCCATGCTCAGCTTCCACCGCCTGAAAATGCGTAAAAACCGCCGCAAAATGCCATTGTTTAAAGCCGAATTGGTGCAACGCATCGTCACTTTTGAAACCAGCTTTGAACGCGTGTTCCTCGCCCAAGTTAAAATCTCGCTGATCGACACCTTCCTGACCGGCCTGTACCTTTACTTGGTTTTACCGCTATTCGGCGTTGACCTGCCGTTTAAAATGACCGTCCTGATCGTCGCCTTTATCGTCGGCCTGATTCCGGTGGCGGGCAACCTGATTTCCAACACCATCATCATTATTTTGAGCCTCGGCGCATCGCTTTACGTCGCACTCGCCTCGCTGGTTTTCCTCGTTGTCATCCACAAGCTCGAATATTTCCTCAACGCCAAAATCATCGGCTCGGAAATCGAATCCAGCGCGTGGGAGTTGCTGGTGGCAATGGTCGTCTTTGAACGCATTTTCGGCATCGGCGGCATCATCGTCGCGCCGGTTTATTACGCCTATCTGAAAAACGAATTGAAACTGCGAAAATTGATTTGATCAGTTGCATTTATACACATCAAAGGCCGTCTGAAAACGACAATCGGGTTTTCAGACGGCCTTTGCTTTACCTTTTCTTACACTTTACGGCATAATGACAACCACGCATTTCTAGAAGAAAGACAAACAATGTCAACCAAAACCCCTTCCCTATTCGGCGGCGCGATGATTATCGCCGGTACGGTTATCGGCGCAGGCATGCTTGCCAACCCGACCGCCACGTCCGGCGTCTGGTTTGCCGGCTCGCTGGTCGTGTTGCTGTACACCTGGTTTTCCATGCTCTCCAGCGGCCTGATGATTTTGGAAGTCAACACCCATTATCCGCACGGCGCCAGCTTCGACACCATGGTCAAAGACCTGCTCGGCCCGGCTTGGAACATCATCAACGGCGTTGCCGTCGCTTTCGTTTTATACCTGCTCACTTACGCCTACATCTTCGTCGGCGGTGATTTGACCGCCAAAGGCATCGGCAGCGCGGTAGGCGGCGAAATTTCGCTCTCCGTCGGCCAACTCGTCTTCTTCGGCATTCTCGCCTTTTGCGTTTGGGCATCCGCACGCTTGGTTGACCGTTTCACCAGCATCCTCATCGGCGGCATGGTATTGACCTTTATTTGGGCAACCGGCGGCCTGATTGCCGATGCCAAAATGCCTGTTTTGTTTGACACCCAAGCCCCGGCCGGCACCCGCTACTGGATGTATGCTGCCACTGCCCTGCCCGTCTGCCTTGCCTCATTCGGTTTCCACGGCAACGTCTCCAGCCTGCTCAAATACTTTAAAGGCGACGCGCCCAAAGTGGCCAAATCCCTGTGGTCGGGTACGCTGATTGCCTTGGTAATTTACGTCCTCTGGCAAATCGCCATCCAAGGCAACCTGCCGCGCAGCGAGTTCGCACCGGTTATCGCCGCAGAAGGCCAAGTTTCCGTCCTGATCGAAACGCTGTCCAAGTTCGCCCAAACCGGCAATATGGACAAAGTGTTGACCCTGTTCTCCTACATGGCGATCGCAACCTCCTTCCTCGGCGTAACGCTCGGCCTGTTCGACTACATCGCCGACATCTTCAAATGGAGCGACAGCATCTCCGGCCGCACCAAAACCGCCGCGCTGACCTTCCTGCCGCCCCTGATTTCCTGCCTGCTCTTCCCCACCGGCTTCGTTACCGCCATCGGTTACGTCGGCCTGGCCGCCACCATCTGGACCGGCATCATCCCGGCCATGCTGCTCTACCGCTCGCGCAAAAAATTCGGCGTCGGCAAAAACTACCAAGTTTACGGCGGATTCCGGCTGATGGTTTGGGTCTTCCTCTTCGGCGTCATCAACATTGCCGCCCAAATATTGAGCCAAATGGAGCTTGTTCCCGTATTTAAAGGTTAAATTCCCTTAAGGCCGTCTGAAACACCCTCTTTCAGACGGCCTAATTCATTATTTTCCGCTACAATACCCCCTTTCCCCCAACGAACCCCGTCCATGTACGACAATATCCGTTTCCACCTCGACGAAGACTATCCCGACCAGCTCCCGCCCGAAAACGCCGCCACCCACATCGGCATGTACTGGCAGTGGGCGGCGAAATCAGGCCTCGTCAACCCCGTCTGGCAAACAGCCCCCGAAACCGCGGCCGACTTCGCCGCCATGACCGCAGGCACAATCAGCGGACGGCACTTCCTGCTCAAACACATGGACGGCGCATTGACGGCGGACGACTTTACCGAACTCGGCCAACGGTTTACCGAGTTCTACTACACCGACGAAGAAGACGGCTACGGCGCATTTATGGAAGACTACGTCCTAGCCCTCGACACGCCCTCGCTCGGCGGCTTCTACCACGTCAAAAACACTCCGGAAACCTTCGCCAAACTGACACCCGTTTTTCAGACGGCCTTTGAAAAATGGCAAAGCAGTTTGAAAGCAAAAAAATAAGGGCCCGAACCATGAAACTCATCATCCTCGACCGCGACGGTGTCATCAATCAAGACCGCGACGATTTCGTCAAATCCGTTGACGAATGGATTCCCATCGAAGGCAGCATGGATGCCATCGCCTTTTTAACGCAGGCAGGCTACACCATCGCCGTGGCCACCAACCAATCCGGTATCGGCCGCAAATACTTTACCGTGCAAGACCTGACCGAAATGCACGCGAAAATGCACCGCCTTGCCGTTCAAGCCGGCGGCACCATCGACGGCATATGGTTTTGCCCGCATACCGCCGTTGATAACTGCGAATGCCGCAAACCCAAGCCCGGCATGATTCTCGACATCATCGAACGCTTCAAGGCCGATGCCGCCGAAACCTGGCTGGTCGGCGACAGCCTGCGCGACCTGCAGGCCATTGATGCCGCAGGCGGCAAATCTGCGCTCGTCCTGACCGGCAAAGGCAAGAAAACGCTGGCCCAACATGAGCAAGACCTGCCCGAACACACCCAAATCTTCGACAACCTGCTCGCTTTCTCGCAATACATCATGCGCGAAAACACACAAATCGAAGAAACCGCGCAAGCCATCTTATAAACAAATGACAAGGCCGTCTGAAACCTGTTCACACCAGCGTTCAGACGGCCTTCCAACGACAGACTTTTCCCCGATATGCTGATTATCCGCAACCTGATTTACTGGTTCATCCTTTCCTCCAGCATTATTTTGCTGTTCCCCTTTATGCTGCTTGCCCTGCCCTTCCAAGGCGGCGCGCACAAAATGGCACAAGTTTGGGTACGCATCCTCAACTGGTCGCTCAAACACATCATCGGTTTGAACTACACCTTAAGCGGCGCGGAAAACATTCCCGACCGCCCGGCCATCATTTGCGCCAAACACCAAAGCGGCTGGGAAACCCTCGCCCTGCAAGAAATTTTTCCGCCGCAAGTCTATGTTGCCAAACGCGAACTTTTCAAAATCCCGTTCTTCGGCTGGGGCTTGAAACTGGTTAAAACCATCGGCATTGACCGCAGCAACAGCCGCGAAGCCAACAGACAGCTGATAGAACAAGGCCTTGCGCGCAAAAACGAAGGCTACTGGATTACCATTTTCCCCGAGGGCACACGCCTGCCGCCCGGCGAAAAAGGCCGCTACAAGCTCGGCGGCGCGCGTATGGCCAAAATGTTTGAGATGGACATCGTCCCCGTCGCGCTCAACAGCGGCGAGTTTTGGCCGCGAAATTCCTTCCTCAAATACCCCGGCATGGTCAGCGTCATCATCGGCAAACCCATTGCCTACGGCAGCGGCAACGAAGCCGAACTCATGGCTCAATGCGAGCAATGGATAGAAAGCCAACAGCCCCTGATTACCGGACAAGGTCCGTTCGCGCCACAAACCAAATAAATTATTCCATCGGGTGGGCCGCCATGCCCGCCCCTCTCCCTTAAACACCATGCCCCGCCTCCATACCCACACCCTTTCAGACGGCCTGACCATTCATATCCAGCTCAAACGCAGTGCCAAGAAAAACCTCATCTTGCGCCCCGTTTCCGCCGATACCGTCAGCATCAACATCCCTCCGTTTGTTACCCAACGCACCTTTACCCAATGGCTGAACGACAACGAAGCCCTACTGCGCCGTACCCTAAACAAGACACCGGCCCGACAAACACCCACCGACACGCTTCCCGAATGGATTTGGTATCAAGGCGTTCAGACGGCCTTGTCCGTCCATACGGCAAACCACATCCAAATCAAGCCGTCTGAAATCCTGTTGCCCGAAAAAGAAAACACCGCCCAACTCACCCATTTGCGCCGCTTCCTGCTCGAACGTGCGCACGAATATTTACTGCCACGCCTCGAAAGCCATATCCGAACCACCCGCCTAACCCCGAGTGCCATTTCCCTTTCCAACGCCAAAACCTTCTGGGGCGTATGTCGCCACACCACCGGCATCCGCCTCAACTGGCGGCTCGTCGGCGCGCCCGAATATGTCGCCGACTACGTCTGCCTGCACGAACTCGCCCACCTGCGCCATCCCGACCACAGCCCTGCATTTTGGGCGCTAACCCGCTCGTTCACACCGCATGTCGATCAAGCCAAACAATGGCTGAAAGCACACGGCGGCGAATTGTTCCTTCTCGGCTAAGCCTTTACTTTCAGTTTTTTTCTGCAAGCAAACACCGGCCCAAAGCAAAGAATCAACGCCTTCCAAACAAATCATGTAGCCGCGCGTAAAATCGAGTTTATCCGCTTGCCGCCCCTCAAGCATGCCGATAAGATGATGTCGTTCTCCAAACCCTTTTCAGAAAGGAAAACCGATGACCAAAGCAAAATCGTTACTGGCCACCGGCATTTTGGCTCTTTTCTCCGCCACGGCATTCGCCTCCCCGCTGCCTTCCGAAATCTACCGTCCGGCAGGCGCACACACCATCAAAGCCGATCATCAAGGCGACGGCGAGTTTGAATACGAAGCCGAACTTTCCGGCCGACACAATTCCATTCCTTCCCTGGCCAAAAAAGTGATCGCCCACGCGCGCAGCAAAGGTTTCCATGTGGTCGAGTCCGAAATCAAACGCGACGATGCCGATCTGAAATTCAAACGCGGCAAACAAGAGCTGGACGTTTCCATCGAAGACAAAGGCCAAGGCCGCATCGAATACAAAGCCGATTTGGACCTGGACGAAAACTAAATCCGATCCGTAAACAAAGGCCGTCTGAAATCCCATCGGGTTTCAGACGGCCTTTTGTCGTCTTTATCAGATAAAATGGCCGTCGGTTTACAAAATTTCCAACTCAAAACATTGTACAATCTGCCCACTTATACCGATAACATCCCCAACATTGCCATGAAAAAACGTCTGCTCCTCCTTACCATCCTGCCCCTTTCCCTTTACGCCGCCGATGTGCCGCCCAACGTAAAACCCGAGCTTCAAGTCAACACTGCCGAACCTCAACAACCCGAAGCGCACAACATCCCTGCCGAACAGACAAACAGGCCGTCTGAAAAAATCATCAACGTCGATGCCGACACCCTGCTTGCCAACACCGAATTACTGGCACGCGCCATGTATTCCGCCGTCGTCGCCCAAAACATCCCCGGCATCAAAGCCGTTTTGCCCATTTACGAACAATGGCCCGAACACGACCGTGCCATGGCACGCTATGCCAAAGGTTTGCTTGCCCAATCCGAAGGGCGAGCCGCCGAAGCCATCGCCCATTACCGCCGCTTTATCGCCGAGCAGCCCGACGCTTCCGCCGTCCGCTGGCAGCTTGCAACCGCCTTGTTTGAAGACAAACAAAACGAAGCCGCGGCCGACCAGTTCGACAAACTGCAAACCGAATCTCTCCCGCCTGCCTTGCAAGAACGCATCGCAACCTACCGCAAAGCCCTGCGCGAACGCGACTCATGGCAATTCAATGCCGGCTTGAACATCACGCGCGAACAAAACATCAACCAAGCCCCCGGCCAACGCCGTCTGGGCAACTACCTGAACGACGAACAATGCCGCGCCGTGCGCCTTGTCTATCCCGACGACGACTGCTTCCGAGGCTGGACCTTCCCCGAGCCCATCGATGCCACCGCCGTCCACTACCAAATCGGTGCAGAAAAAAAATGGTCGCTGCCGCGCGGCTTCTATGCCACGGCAGGCGCAGACCATTACGGCAAAATCTATCCCAAACACACCAACTACAACGACCTCACCACACGCTTCTCGGCAGGCCTCGGCTATGCCGACCAGCGCAGCGATATCGGCATTACCCCGTTCCACGAACGCCGCTTCTACGGCAACGACCCCTACACCTACACCAACGGCGCACGCCTTCACTACAACCATTGGTGGCAACCCAAGCTGCAAACCCTCAGCGCATTTGAAGCAGGCCGTCTGAAAAACAGCCGCCGCGAGCATTCCGACAACACCAGCCAACTGCTCAGCAATTCCATCGTGTACCACCGCAACGCGCGCCAATACTGGGTAGCCGGTATCGACCTCTACCGCGAACGCAACCGCGATGACAAAAGCGACAGCTTCAACCGCTACGCCCTGCGCGGCACATGGGGACAAGAATGGCCCAAAGGCCTCTCCACCGTCCTACGCCTCAGCGTCGCCCAACGCCTTTACCAAGCCCCCAGCTTCTTCAGCAACGAACAAAACCGCCGCGACAAAGAAGCCTCCGCCTCCCTAAGCGTATGGCACCGCGCCCTCCATTTCAAAGGCATCACCCCGCGCCTGACCATTGCCCACAACAAAACATGGAGCAACGACAAGTTCTACGAATACGGCAAAACCAAAATGTTTGTCGAACTGAGCAAAACATTCTGACAAGTAGAAACCAAAGCCATATTGCCCACACTGTGATGCAATCTCTATTTTGGCTGTTTTAAACTCACAAGGCCGTCTGAATATTTCAGACGGCCCATATTTTCGATAAACCCTCAATTTTTCCATTGTATAAACGAAATTTTATAACAGCATTAAATATTAATTTAAACAAATAAACTGATTTTAAATTCTATAAAATAATTAAAATAAAGAAATTTTAGAATAAAATTGCTAAAACAAAAAATCAAGCCTTGTTTAATTCCGCTAAAACCTGTAACCTGTATCAAAAATAAACAAGAGAGTTCATCATGTCCCAACACCACCCTACTGACGATATTAAAATTAAAGAAGTCAAAGAGTTATTACCTCCAATCGCGCATTTGTATGAGCTGCCTGTTACGCCTCAGGTTGCCAATTTGGTTTATAAAACACGTCATGAAATCTCGGATTTGGTTCACGGCCGCGACAACCGTTTGCTGGTCATCATCGGCCCATGCTCGATTCACGATACTAAGGCGGCGGTTGAATATGCGCAAAAATTGCTGCCCTTGCGCAAAAAATATGAGAAAGAGCTGCTGATTGTGATGCGCGTGTATTTTGAAAAACCGCGTACAACCGTTGGCTGGAAAGGCCTAATTAACGATCCGCACTTGGACGGTACGTTTGACATCAACTACGGCCTGCGCCAAGCGCGTCAGTTGTTGCTGACTTTGAACGAAATGGGCATGCCTGCTTCGACTGAATTCTTGGACATGATTACGCCGCAATACTACGCCGACCTGATTTCTTGGGGCGCGATTGGTGCGCGCACGACTGAAAGCCAAGTGCACCGCGAATTGGCCAGCGGCCTTTCCTGCCCTGTCGGTTTTAAAAACGGTACGGACGGCAACCTGAAAATCGCCATCGACGCCATCGGCGCGGCCAATCATCCGCACCACTTCCTGTCTGTAACCAAAGCCGGTCATTCTGCGATTGTCCACACCAGCGGCAACCCTGACTGCCATGCGATTTTGCGTGGCGGTAAAGAGCCTAATTACAGCGCGGAACACGTTAAAGACGCAGTTGCGCAGCTTCAAAAAGCCGGCGTGAGCAGCAAACTGATGGTGGACTGCAGCCATGCCAACAGCCGTAAAGACTTCCGCAAACAAATGGATGTGGCGCGCGATGTTGCGGCGCAGCTGAAAGCCGGTGAAAAACACATTATGGGCGTGATGGTGGAAAGCCACTTGGTTGAAGGCCGCCAAGACAAGCCTGAAGTTTACGGTCAAAGTATTACGGATGCCTGCATCGGTTGGGATACGACCGAAGAATTGCTGGCCCTGCTTGCCGAAGCGAAAGGTTACCAAGCGTAAGTGCGAAAACATTAAAAAGACCGGATATGTTCCGGTCTTTTTTGTGTCTGTCATTTTGATTTCTTCACTCGAGATACCGAGCAAATTTTAGCCAGGTTCAACATAAAAACAATATGTCAGAAAATATTCAGGCCGTCTGAAAAACCAATCATTCAGGTTTTCAGACAGCCTCTTCTACTTTTCTTTTCAATTAAAACGTGTGTTTAACCGTCGCAGTCACACTACGCGGCGTACCGTAAACGTGAATATCCGGCATGGTGCGGTAGCGTTTGTTGAACACGTTTTCAAAGTCCAAACCGATGCGGGTGGATTTGCCGATTTTGTAATGCGCGGTCAAATCCAGCGTGGCGTATGGGCGTTGGGTCAACGCGGCCGCGGCGGCTGGATTGATGTCTGCCGGGTATTCGTCCAGTGTGTGGCTGCGGCTTTGCCAGTTGACGTTGGCACCCAGATTCAAACGGTCGGTTACGTCATACGCGGTAAAGAGTTTGAACAAGTGAACCGGATAAGACGGATGCAGTTGAACCCCTTCGCTGTCTTTGATTTTGGAACGTGCATAAGATGCATTCAGCAGCCATTTGTCGCTCAGGCGGCCGCCGACAGAGAGTTCCACGCCTTTTGTCGTGGTGTTGTCGGCTGCACGGTAGTATTCCTCGCCATTTGCGAATTTGCCTGCGACAACGCCCAAATGGTCGCGTTTGTTCATAAAGACGGATGCTGAAGCATTCAGACGGCCTTCAAACCATGACGCTTTCAAACCGGTCTCGTAAGTTTTGCCGCGCTGCGGTTTGAGTGCTGCGCCGTCTTTGGTCAGGTAACGCACTTGCGGACGGAAGATGGTGGTGTAAGACGCATAGGCGGTCAGATTGTCTCCTATGTCGTAGGTTACGCCCAAATAAGGAATGAAAACGTTTTGTTTGTGGCTGCTGTGTGCGAATTTGTTGCGTTCAGTGCTGTAACGGTAACGCCAATCCACAAAACGGCTGCCGCCGATAAAGGCGAGCCTGTCGGTCAGTTTGAAACGGGTCGAGCCGTAAACCGACAGGTTTTTCATGCGTGAAAAACCATCGCGCAGATACGGCATATCGGGTTTGGCGATGTTGCCGTCAAATTTACGCAAATCGGGAATCATCGACTCGCCTTCTTCATAGAAAGACAGGTTTTCTTTGTTGTCCTGATAGCTGATGCCGACATTGAACTCGTGCGAGCGGCCCAGCGCTGGATAATCGCCGTCCAAGGCCAGCGCAAAATTCTGATCGCGGTATTTGCTGCGGTCGCGGTCGGATGTAAAGAGCGCGGAGTAGTCGGGTTTAATTACAAAAGTACCGGCAATGCCTGAAACGATGTCGTTTTTACCCGAAACATGGCTGTAATCACCAGTCAGTTTCCAGCCGTTGTCAAACTCATGGCTAAGGGAAGTGAATACTTCGGCACTGGTGTCTTTGCCGTATGCCCAGCGTGCGGAAGAATTGCTGCGTGGCGAAGATTCAAACGGTTTGAATCCGTCTTTGCGATTACCTGCTGCTGTCAGATAGCTGAAACGCGAGCTGCCGGTATTGCGGAAACGGTGTATTTCCGTACCGAGGCGCCATTGGGTTTGCGGCGTGAGATCGTAAGACAAAATGCCATAGAAAGTGTGATTATGGCGCGATGTGTTCGGCAGGTAATCGCCGCCGTGGTCGCTGACCAAAATAGCGCGGCCGCGCAAGGTATTGTCGGCATTCAGAGGATGATTGGCATCAAGGACGAAACGGTAGTGGTTCCACAAACCGACACCGGCTTCCACGCTGATGGCTGGCTTGGCTGTCGGTTTTTTGCGTTCCAAAGCAACCGTACCGCCCGGCTCACCCATACCGCCGTTGGACAAACCGCTTGCGCCGCGTACGACGACGACTTGTTCGTACAATGCGCTGTCCAGATTGTTGGTGCCGCGGCGGATGGCTTTGCTGTCGTAAAGGAATTTGGGCGCGCCGTCCACGGAAATGCTGTCAATCGCCTGACTGCGCGAAATAAATTGGCTGTGGCCGGAGACGTTGTTGCCCATTTTGCTGTGGAACACGCCCGGTGTTTGTTTCAATACGTCCTGCAAGGTATCCAAACCTTGGTCGTCCATTTGTTTTTCGGTAACGACGGACAAAGACTGCGGCGTTTCGCGCTGGGTCAGGCGGATGCCTGTCGCGGCGGAAGATACGGGAATAGTGTAGTTGGAAGTAGTCTGTTTTCCGACACCTTGGACGGTAACTGTCGGCAAATCGACACGTTCTTGCGGCTGGCTATTTTCTACTTCGGTTGCGAAAGAATACGCCGAACACAAAGCCAGACTGACGGCAAAGCTTAATTTGCCATAGGGAAATACGGGTAGTGACATAGCTTCTCCAGTTAGCTGATGTTTTAATTTGGTGGCAGATTCTATCAAAAAGATGTAGTCCGATGAAACTATGTTCTAATCACTATTTTATAAGTAGTTCGTTTAATTCAAAATATTTATTTTTAATCTAGTCCTAATTGACTAAAAAGGCCGTCTAAAAACCCGCATCATCAGGTTTTCAGACGGCCTTAATCTTTTTATTACAAGGTAATCAATCTGCCAATTTTCGTGCCAACTCTGCCAAACGTTTACCTTGTGCGAAGGCAATGTCGTTTTCTTCGGCGGTCAATGCCGGCTTGCTGTCATGGCCGGAAACATGGCTTGCGCCGTAAGGCGTGCCGCCGCTTTGGGTATTGCTGAGCGCGGACTCGGTATAGGGAATGCCGCTGATGACCATGCCGTGGTGCAACAGGGGCAGCATCATGGTCAGCAGGGTAGTTTCTTGGCCGCCGTGCAGCGAAGATGTGCTGGTGAATACGGTGGCAGGCTTGCCGACGAGTTCTGCGCCGAGCCAAAGGGGAATGGTGCCGTCGATAAAGTATTTCATCGCGGCGGCCATATTGCCGAAACGTGTCGGGCTGCCGAGCGCGAGGCCGGCGCAATTTTTGAGGTCGTAGGCAGTCGCGTAGGGCGCGCCTTCGTCGGGAACGGCTTTTTCAACGGCTTCGCAAACGGTGGAAACTTTGGGCACGGTACGCAATACGGCTTCGCAACCGTCCACGCTTTCGATGCCGCGTGCGATTTGGCGGGCAAGGTTGCGCGTGCTGCCGTTTTGGGAATAAAAGAGGACGAGGATTTTCAGGGGATTTGGGTTCATTTGGGGTTTCCGTTACAATGCTGTCAGGTTTCAGACGGCCTTTTGAATACTCGGGCCGTCTGAAAAGAAAAATTTCTATTCAAAAGTGGGAAAAGGTTATGCCGTTTTCACAATGGTGGCAAGATTTTTTGAAAAGTAAGGGCGTGGCGTTTGCTTGGTTTGTCGTGCGCCGTTTTGATGATGAGCGTGTGCCGCAGGTGGCGGCAAGCATGACGTTTACGACGCTTTTGGCTTTGGTGCCCGTGTTGACGGTGATGGTCGTCATCGCTTCGGCCTTCCCCGTTTTCGACCAATGGTCGGGGGAATTTGTCTCTTTTATCAACCGCACCATTGTGCCGCAGGGCGCGGATATGGTGTTCGACTACATCAATGCGTTCCGCGATAAAGCCACCAAGCTGACGGCCATCGGCAGTGTGATGTTGGTCGTAACCTCGCTGATGCTGATTCGGACGATAGACAATGCGTTCAACCGGATTTGGCGCGTCAATTCGCAACGGCCCTGGATGATGCAGTTTTTGGTGTATTGGGCGTTGCTGACGTTTGGGCCTTTGTCTTTGGGCGTAGGGCTGTCGGTCGTAATCGGCCAGGTGCAATTGGTGGGCGGCTCGGAATGGCTGAGGGTTATCACTGCGGTTTCATTTATTACGGTGCTGCTGTGGGGCTTGTACCGCTTTGTGCCCAACCGTTTCGTACCGGCCAGCCATGCTTTGGTCGGCGCGGCCGTAACGGCGTTTTGCTTGGAAACGGCACGCTTTTTGTTCGCTTGGTACATGGGCAACTTTGACGGCTACAAATCGATTTACGGCGCATTTGCCGCAGTACCTTTTTTCCTGTTGTGGCTCAACCTGTTATGGACGCTGGTATTGGGCGGCGCGGTTTTGACCTCGTCCCTGTCCTACTGGCGCGGCGAAGCGTTCCGCCGCAGTTTGGATGCGCGCGGCCGCTTTGACGATGTATTGAAAATCCTACTGCTGCTCGATTCTGCCCAACAAAACGGCAAGGCGTTGCCGGTGCAGGAGTTCAGACGGCATATCAATATGGGCTTTGACGAATTGGGCGAGCTTTTGGAAAAACTGGCGCGACACGGTTATGTCTATTCCGGCCGCCAAGGCTGGGTCTTGAAAACAGGGGCGGAGTCCATCGACTTGGCGGAGCTGTTCAAACTCTTTGTCTACCGCCCGCAAACGCTCAACAAAGACAAGGTTAATCAAACGGTTGACCACATCATGCAGCCCTGCTTGGAAACCTTGAACATGACGCTTGCCGAGTTCGGCGCCCATACAAAAAAACAATCCTCTTAAACCTGACGCCGTCTGAAAGCAAAAATATCAAGTTTCAGACGGCCTTTGCTATAATCGGCACACTACTGAATACAATATTCAACCTACAAGGAAAAATAGATGAAAACACCAGCCCTACTCTCTCTGCTCGGTCTGATTCCATCTGCCGCCTTTGCCGCCCACGGCGTAGGCCTCGGCCAACCACCCAAATATCCGGCCAACTTCACTGCTTTCGAATACGTCAACCCCAACGCCCCCAAAGGCGGCACATTTACCACGCCTTTCCTCGGTGCTTTTGACACGCTCAACCCCTTTACCCTCAAAGGCAACCACGAATACGGCATCAGCATGCTGACGCTCGACACCCTGACCGAGCAAAGCATGGACGAACCTTACGCCGTTTACGGCCTGATTGCCGAAGACATCGCCCTGGCGCCGGACGGCCTTTCCGTTACCTTCAAAATCAACCCCAAAGCCAAATTCCACAACGGCGACCCCGTTTTGGCCAAAGACGTTGCCGCTTCATTTAACATCCTGACCAAAGACAAAGCCGCCGCCCCCATGTACCACTTCTACTGGAGCGACGTGGCCAAAGTAGAAACGCCCAACGATCGTACCGTCGTGTTCCGCTTCAAGCAGCGCAACTCAGAATTGCACATGATTCTCGGCAGCCTGCCCGTCTTCTCGCATAAAAGCTATCCCAAAGGCCTGGCCGCCGCGCCCAACAGCCTGCCGATCGGCTCCGGCCCCTACCGTTTTGCCAAAGCCGAAAACGGCCGCATCAGCGAATTTGTCCGCGACAAAAACTACTGGGCGCAAAATCTGCCCGTACGCAAAGGCCGCTATAACTACGACCACATCCGCATCAAATACGTCAAAGACGAAGTTGTCCGCATCGAAGGGTTAAAAGGCGGCCAATATGACTTCGTACAAGAAAACGTCGCCCGCAACTGGGCGCGCGCCTACTCCGACGAAGTCCTCAAAAAACGCAATCTGTCCAAACACGAATGGGTACAAAACAGCACAGCCGGTATGCAAGGCTTCGTCATCAATATGCGCCACAAGCCCTTGGACAATATTTACGTCCGCCGCGCCTTGATTGAAAGCTTCGACTACGAAAGCGTCAACAGCCGCATCTTCTACGGCGCATACCGCCGCACCGACAGCTTCTTCACCAACAGCACCATGGCCGCAACCGGCAAGCCTGACAGCGCAGAAACCGCATTGCTCAAATCATTGGGCGCCAAGCTGCCCGACGGCGTATTGGATCAAGACGTCCCTATGCCGCCGGTTACCGACCCCAAACTGGGCGTGCGTCCGAACCTGCTCAAAGCACGCGCCCTGCTTGAAAAAGGCGGCTATCAATACAAAAACGGCAAAGCAGTCGACAAACAAGGCAAACCGCTGACCTTTGAATTCCTCGCCCCAAGCAAAAACTACGAACGCATTACCGCCAAATGGCAGCGCGACCTTGCCAAAATTGGCATCACCATGAACGTGCGCACCGCCGATTCCGCCGTATATCAAAAACGCATGAACGACTTCGATTTTGACGTAACCACAGGCTACTACGGCAACAGCGAAAGTCCCGGCAACGAGCAATACGACTACTTCAGCTGCGCCGCCGCCAAAACCGAAGGCAGTCGCAACCTATCCGGCGTCTGTCATCCTGCGGTTGAAAAACTGCTGACCCATTTCAACAGCTTTACCAACCGCCAAGAGCTGCAAACCACTTCGCGTGCGCTCGACCGACTGATCCGCCACCAATACACCATTGTTCCAAACTGGTTCGCCGACCGCTACCGCGTCGTGTACCGTAACGATGTGGGCATTCCGTCCAAGCTGCCGAAATACTACGACCCCATCACCTTCGCCATGACCGCAGGTTGGAAGAAAAAGTAGTCGCATTTCGACAACACGTCCAAGCGTCTGACAAGCCCTTGGCGTGTTGTCCTAAGCATAGAATCATAAAACCTAGTTGTTTGTTTAAAAACAATCAATCGGCTGATTCCAAACAAACATAAAAGAAAAAACAACTTAAAGCCAAATCAAAGGCCGTCTGAAACATCCGTCAGCAAAATCATCTGCAACGGAACATTTCAGACGGCCTTTTCGTCTCTTTTCAATCCATTTTCGCAACCGAAGCAAACTATCGAAAATGAACAAAAAATTGCAAAACAATGCCCTCAAATTTTACAAAACCGTGTACACTACGAGATAAGAGTTTGAATTATAAGGTTAATCTTAATAAAAACTACAATCATCCAAATTTAACTCAAATCAAGCATTCATATAACAGACAATAAGGAACAATAATATGGAAATCAAGCGTCTCTCTACCATTCTCAAACTGATTGCCAACCCCGAACGTATGGCCATCCTTTTTCTGCTGCTTGACGGCGACCGCAGCATTACCGAACTGGTACAAGCGCTCGACTCCTCCCCGACCGGCATCGCCAACCACCTCGCACGCCTGCGCACCGAAGGCATCATCGATTTCACGCGCTACCACCGCATCATCGAATACCGCATCATCTCCGAAGAAGCCACCACCATCCTCAATACCCTGCGCACGCTCAAAGACCAAGCCGAATAAACAAATTATTCCACATCACAACATCAAGGCCGTCTGAAACATCAGCTTTCAGACGGCCTGCCACTTTCAGCCCATATCGAAAAATAAACCAATCCGCTATACAATACCGCCCATTCCCACAGGTGCAATCCACCGCCTTCCCACCCAACAACACACACGGAAACATCATGAAAATCGCCACTTGGAACGTCAATTCCCTCAACGTCCGCCTGCCCCAAGTACAAAACTGGCTGGCCGACCACCAAGCCGACATACTTGCCTTACAAGAACTCAAGCTCGACCAAGACAAATTTCCGGCCGCCGCCCTGCAAATGATGGGCTGGCATTGCGTCTGGAGCGGCCAAAAAACCTACAACGGCGTCGCCATCATCAGCCACCACGAACCGCAAGACGTACATTGCGGCCTGCCCGCCCTCCCTGACGACCCGCAACGCCGCGTCATCGCTGCCACCATCAACGGCGTGCGCGTCATCAACGTCTATTGCGTCAACGGCGAAGCCCTGGACAGCCCCAAATTCCAATACAAAGAACAATGGTTTGCCGCATTGACCGAGTTCGTCCGCGCCGAAATGGCCGCACACCCCAAGCTCGTCCTGCTCGGCGACTTCAACATCGCCCCGGCCGATGCCGACTGCTACGACCCCGAAAAATGGCACGAAAAAATCCATTGCTCCTCCATCGAAAGACAATGGTTTAAAACCCTGCTCGACCTCGGCCTGACCGATAGCCTGCGCAAAATCCACCCCGAAGGCGCGTTCTACACATGGTTCGACTACCGCGGCGCCATGTTCCAACGCAAACTCGGCCTGCGCATCGACCACATCCTCAGCAGCCCCGAACTCGCCGCCACCCTTACCGACGTCACCGTCGACCTAGAAACCCGCGCCCAAGAACGCCCCAGCGACCATGCGCCGGTAATCGCTGAATTTGACTGTTAGATTTTGAGTGAATAAACAATAAGGCCGTCTGAAAACTAGATTTCAGACGGCCTTTACACTAAGAGGTTTTCAGACAACGTTTGAGGTCTTCTGAAAGTTTGAAACAATGGTTTGAACACCAAAAAACGCGTGCGTGCGTACCGCACACACCCTACGCATGACCCACGCTACGCTTGCTGCTTTTTTGGTGAGTGCGTGGTAGTTAGGGGTGTTAAATCCAATGCAGCAGGCATGCACGTGGGTTTGAGGTGGTTGATTGGAAACCGCGTGCGTGGCAGAGCAACACGCACTACACAGGCTACGCTTGCTATTTGTTATCTAAAAAAGTCATCAGAAAATTCTCAAGTTCTTCTTCATATGCTAGATTTGGTTTTCGGACTGATGCTGGGTTAATTTTAATAATTGCCACAAGCCATTTAACCAGATCACAGAATGCAGCTTCTACTTTCTCTTTAGTTGGATTAGCATGTAATCCAGCATTAAACAAATCAACTAATCTGTCAGCCTCTTTCCCGAGAGTTTTTAAAGAAGACATATTATTTTTTTCACACTCAATAGTAATGTATGCCCAAATTCTATTTTTATATTGGGTTTTTCCAACTTTTCTATCTCTCCAGAGTTTCTCTTGAGCAGGAAACAGATAGTCTGCCAATTTTTCCAAAAATCTTCTACCTGATAATGCTGCTTGGGCTAAATCTTCATCAGTCTCTGCCCTTTCTAATGTTCTAGAAGCAGCTGCTAATACATCAAAAAGCTTAGGATGAAGCTCTTCTAGTGCATAGATAATATCCGATATGTCTTCATTTTTCAGATCAAGCATGTTTGTAAAAAATTCCTCAAATGACTCAATCCTTTTGAAATGATTCAACGTATCAAAGTTATCGAATATTGTTCTTCTTGCTCCTATACATTCATGCTTTACTTTAAAACCATGTTGCACGAGCAATTCATTTTCATAATTTTCTGGATCTTCATTAAAACCATAGAATATGGAAATAATCCCGTTCTCAATACGGAACAATTCAATCAAACTGTTTCTAAAAACCTGAAGATGGATATTATTTGAGAATTTAATATCCATAGCTCCCAAATAAGGATCAAAAATATTAAGTTTTTCATGAAGTGATTGAGCTGTTTTTATATCCATATTTTGAAACATCCAACAAAAAATTGTTGAAGTTAGAAATGAATTATAAAGTTTTTCTCTATGGACGAGATTTAGTGTGGTTGGTGTGTATATTTCTTTAAGTATTATTCTATAATCATTTATTCTCAGTGGCTTTTTACCATTGGGAATGATAACATCTCCAATAGATACGCGCATGCTACGTTTTGTGCTTTGTAATACATGAGTTTCTAAAATGGCTTTCATGATGGAAAAACCATAATAAGAACCCAAAGTTGGGTGATCTGAATTAAATAAAAAAACTACGTTCATATTAATCTAACCCTAAAAAGATTTTCTAAATACTACCAAATAGACTTTCCTTAATCCCCCTAATCCTATCCCTTAACACAGCCGCCTCTTCAAACTGCAAATCCCTAGCCGCCTGCTGCATGGCTTTTTCCAGTTTGGCAATTTCTTTAATCGCATCTTCTTCATTGTGAATCTCGCCGACTTTAACCTTATTTTTGCCTTTCAGACGACCTTTGCCGCTGTCTTCTTCGTGGTACACGCCGTCGATGATGTCTTTGACCTGTTTTTTAATCTGCTGCGGCACGATGCCATGTTCTTCGTTGAATTTAATCTGTTTTTCGCGGCGGCGTTCGGTTTCGTCGATGGCGGCTTTCATGGAGTCGGTGATTTTGTCGGCGTACAAAATCGCTACGCCATTCACGTTACGCGCGGCGCGGCCTATGGTTTGAATCAGGCTGCGGTGGGAGCGTAGGAAGCCTTCTTTGTCGGCATCGAGAATGGCGACGAGGGAGACTTCGGGGATGTCGAGGCCTTCGCGCAAGAGGTTGATGCCGACGAGTACGTCAAACAGTCCGAGTCGCAAATCTCTAATGATTTCAACGCGCTCGACGGTGTCGATGTCGCTGTGCAGGTAGCGTACTTTGATGCCGAGTTCGCTGTAATAGTCGGTGAGTTGCTCCGCCATGCGTTTGGTGAGGGTGGTAACGAGCACGCGTTCGCCTTTTTGGATGCGGTCGTTGATTTCGCTCATTAAGTCATCGACTTGGGTGGCGACGGGGCGGATGATGATTTGGGGATCGACCAGCCCTGTGGGGCGGACGACTTGTTCGACCACTTGCCCAGCGTGTTCTTCTTCGTATTTGGCGGGGGTGGCGGAAACGAAGACGGTTTGTGGCATGACTTTTTCAAATTCGTGGAATTTGAGCGGGCGGTTGTCGCGGGCGGAAGGCAGGCGGAAGCCGTAGTCGACGAGGTTTTGTTTGCGCGAGGCGTCGCCTTTGTACATGCCGCCGATTTGGGTGACGGTAACGTGGCTTTCGTCGATGAACATGATGGCGTTGTCGGGCAGGTAGTCCATCAGCGTGGGCGGCGGTTCGCCTTCTTTTTTGCCGGAGAAGTGGCGGGAGTAGTTTTCGATGCCTTTGCAGAAGCCCATTTCGTAGAGCATTTCGAGGTCGAAGCGGGTGCGTTGTTCGATGCGTTGTTGCTCGACGGGGCGTTGTTCGCGTGCGAAAAATTCGATGCGTTCGCGCAGCTCTTCTTTGATGGACTCGCAGGCGCGCAATACGGTGTCGCGCGGGGTAACGTAGTGGCTGGACGGGAAGACGGTGTAGCGGCCGACACGTTGGATAAGGCTGCCTGAAAGCGGGTCGAACATATCGAGGCGGTCGATTTCGTCATCGAACAGGCTGATGCGCAAGGCGTTTTCAGAGCTTTCGGCGGGGTACACGTCAATCACGTCGCCGCGCACGCGGAAGCTGCCGCGTTTGAAATCCAAATCGCCGCGTTCGTACTGCATGGAAACGAGCGTGGCGATGATGTCGCGTTGCTCGATAGTGTTGCCTTCTTTGACGGACAACACCATTTGTTGATACTCGGTCGGGTCGCCGATACCGTAAATGGCGGACACGGTGGCGACGATAATCACGTCGTCGCGCGTCATCAGGTTTTTGGTAGCGGAAAGGCGCATTTGCTCGATGTGTTCGTTGATCGCGCTGTCTTTTTCGATGAACAAATCGCGGCTGGGCACATAGGCTTCGGGCTGGTAATAGTCATAATAAGACACGAAATATTCCACCGCGTTTTCGGGGAAAAATTCGCGCATTTCGGCGTAGAGCTGGGCGGCAAGGGTTTTGTTGTGCGCCATGATGATGGCGGGGCGGCCGCTTTGAGCAATGACGTTCGCCATGGTGTAGGTTTTGCCCGAACCGGTTACGCCGAGCAGGGTTTGATAAGCCAGGCCGTCTGAAAGCCCTTCGAGCAGGCCGGCAATGGCGGTAGGCTGGTCGCCTGCGGGCGGGAAGGGTTGGTGGAGTTTGAAGGGGGAATTTGGGTATTGGATGACTTCCATATTGCCGCCTGTTTTCGGTTCGGGGAAAGAGAGGATTATAACAAAGGGCCGTCTGAAAATTGATAGTGCGCCAATCTGATAAGACTAAATATTTCATCTCCTCTCTTTGCTACTTGAGGTTTATTCTGTTGAATCTCTCCTCTTCATTCCCCTACCCCATAAAAGGCCGACACTCCGCATCATTACCCCTAAATATCTCCTCG
>NZ_KV830167.1:0-35738 GCF_001836705.1 Neisseria sp. HMSC061B04 | reverse complement strand
GGAATTTAGGGCTAATCTACGTCAGCCCCTAAAAAAATGCCCCGCATATCGCAGGGCATTTTTCACAAACCGATTAAGGTTTAGCGTAACCGTGAACGCCATTGTAAGGAGCTGGGATCCAACCTTCATCAGTAGCAGGCAATTCGCCTTGACCTTCGATAGTTTGGCCTGGAGCAACTTGACGAGTGACAACGCTGCGGATTTTAACATCAACGCGACGGTCAGGTTCGATACAAGCGATAAGAGCAGCACGTTTCTTAGCTTTAGAAACTTTTTTGCCCAGTTTAGCAACTTCAGCTTCACAAGTAGCAGTCATGCGAGCTTGAGATTCGCCCAGACCTACTGCAGAGATTTTGCTAGAAGCAACGCCATGGCCTACCAAGTAGTTAGCAACTACGTTAGCACGACGCTCAGACAGAGCTTGGTTGTATTCTTCAGAACCCATGAAGTCAGTGTGACCTTCAACACGTACGGTTTGTACGCTTTCGTTGCTCAGGCGTTGAGCCAAAGAGTCCAGGTTTTCTTGAGCTTCAGGACGCAGGTTGTCTTTGTCGAAGCCGAACAGAGTTTTAGTAGACAGAGAAACAGTTTCATCAACATACTCAGGATCTTGTTGTACAGGAGCAACTGCTTCGCGGTCACCACATTCAACACGGCCTTGGGTAGCTTTGTCGAAGTAGCTGTTTTTCCAGCATTCGCCGTAGTTGTTACGGACGATTTCTTGAGATTGGCTGCTTACAACGTAACCATGTTTGGTATGCGCTTCGCTGGCCATTGCGGTGCCAGAGGCAACCAAGGCAACGAACAATGCGCTTAATTTCAGCTGTTTGGTCATTTTATTCCCTCATCAAATTGTTATGCGGCGGACTAGGAAAGCAACCGCTGCAAAGTACCAATATACAGGCCGCAGTATCAAAACAGCGGCAAATCGGATATATCAGGTTGCACTATAAAGAAGCGCAAGGCAAACTGTCAATACTCGATGCCTTCAAACAATTATGAAGTGCCTGCTTCCTAGTAGTTAATCATGCCGAAAAATCAATCTTGTGTCATTAATTTAGGGCAAAATCAGCCAATTCACCCGCCCAAAGTTGTACAAAAACAACAAAACTTCATCCCCCCTTCATTCACAGATTTCCTGTTTTCATATCATTAAAAGATATTTTCATTAAAAACAACCATTTTCAAAACTCAGGGCAAAACCGGGCAAAATATGTTAAATTACAGACCGTTTGTCGCACAAAATCCACAATAACAACGTATCCGATACTGCCACCATGAAACTGCAACAATTACGTTACGCCCTTGAAGTTTACCGGCACAATCTGAATGTCTCCGAGGCTGCCGATGCGCTTTTTACATCCCAGCCCGGCATTTCCAAACAAATCCGCCTGCTTGAAGAAGAATTGGGTATCCAAATTTTTATCCGCAGCGGCAAGCGTGTGGTTTCCGTTTCGCAACCGGGCAAAGCCGTGTTAGAGATTTCGGAACGGATTTTGCGCGATGTACAGAACATTAAAAATATCGGCAGCGAATTTACCGATCATGACAGCGGCTCCCTGACTATTGCCACGACGCACACCCAGGCGCGTTATGCTTTGCCCAAAATCGTTGCGGAATTTGTCAAAAACTACCCTAAGGTCAATTTGACCATCAAACAAGGCAGCCCTTCTGCCATTGCGCAAATGGTCAGCAGCGGCGAAGCAGATTTGGCAATTATTACCGAACGCATTGACGATCACCCCGAGTTAGGCAAACTACCCTGCTATGAATGGAACCATGCCGTCATTGTCCCGCACGACCACCCTCTTTTGGACTGCCGCAATCCTTTAAGCCTTGAAGATTTGGCTTCTTTTCCGCTGGTTACTTACGAATTTGCGTTCAACTCCGGCAGCAGCATTGCGCGTACCTTTAATAAAGCGCATATCGAGCAACCTGATGTTGCCTTATCGGCTGCCGATACGGATGTATTGAAAACGTATGTACGCTTAGGCTTAGGCGTGGGTTTGATGGCCAAAATGGCGTACGATCCCGTTGTCGATCAAGATTTGCAGCTGATAGACGCGGCGCACTTATTTGAGCCGTCGCCCACTTGGATAGCCTTACGCACCGACACCTACCTGCGTGGCTATGCCTATGATTTTATACAGATGTTTGCGCCGAAACTGACCCGTGAAGCGGTTGACCGCATTCTGTACACGCCGGTCGTTGAAGATTTTTCAATTTAACATCTAACTATCACTTGCGTAACTTAACAATTATTCTTTAACTTTTGTTAAAAAGGCCGTCTGAACAATTTCAGACGGCCTCAGATTCAGATAGCGTGCGAACAACCGGAAACCATTTTCTTCAAAGTTGTCGCATCCAGGATTTTGATGTGCTTGTGTTCAACCGAAATCAAGCCTTCGTGATGGAATTTGGATAAGGTGCGGCTGACCGTTTCCAGCTTCAGCCCTAAATAGCTGCCGATCTCCTCACGCGACATCCGCAGGATAAAATCGTTGGCGGCAAAACCTCGGGAATAGAGACGCTGAGACAAGTTAAGCAAAAAAGCGGCCAAGCGCTCTTCGGCGCGCATATTGCCCAAAAGCAACATCACGCCCTGATCTCGGACAATTTCACGGCTCATCAAGCGGAAAAAGTGAGAGCGCAGACTGGGAATATCCTGACCGAGTTCTTCAATGTGTGTAAACGGAAGCTCGCATACTTCGCTGTCTTCCAAAGCCACAGCATCACAACTGTGAATATGGGAACAAATCCCATCCATCCCGATCAGCTCGCCCGACATAAAAAAGCCGGTTACCTGATCCCGTCCGTCTTGGCTGGCGACTGTCGTCTTAAAGAAACCGGCACGGATGGCAAATAAAGAGGTAAACGGCTCGCCGGCGCGAAATAAGTACTCGCCTTTTTTCAGACGGCGGCTTTGACGGATAACCGCATCTAATTGTAAAAATTCGTTAGGCATTAGTCCGACAGGCAAACACAGTTCGCGTAAAGAACATGTGGAACACAAGGTTTTCATTTGATGTGTTGCATTGTGTGTAGCCATAACGCACCTTTAATTTGCTTAGTTCTCTCAATCCCTGATTAAGCCGAATAACTATTGACCCATGTCAAAGTCGGCATATCATTATGAGGCATTCTACCAAACTATCGAAATTTTGACTAAAATTTTCCCTAATTTCCTTACTTCATACTACAAGCCCCGACCATGAAAATCATCCCCATCTCAAATAACACCAACACAAACAATGAATTACCGGAATTCGACCGCGAATTGATTGCCAGTTTACCATCAAGCGGTCCACGTTATACATCCTATCCGACCGCCGACCGCTTCCATGAAGGCTTTAAAGAAGCCGAATATATCCAAGCTTTAAACCTGCGCAACATGGGCGCGCTCAACAAACCCCTTTCACTCTACATCCACATTCCCTTCTGCAATACCATCTGCTACTACTGCGGCTGCAACAAAATCATTACCAAAGACAAAAGCCGTGCCGATGCCTATATCCAATATCTGGAAAAAGAAATGGAGTTGCTGGCACCGCATTTGGGCGGACGACACCAGCTTGCGCAACTCCACTTCGGAGGCGGCACGCCGACATTCCTGAGCGACGACCAACTCGAACGCGTCTTCGACATGATCCGCAAATACTTCCAGCTGATTCCCAACGGCGAATACTCCATCGAAATCGACCCGCGCAAAGTCAGCCGCGAGACCGTCCTCAAACTGGGCAAACTCGGTTTCAACCGCATGAGTGTCGGCATTCAAGACTTCGATCCTAAAGTGCAGGCAGCCGTCAACCGTATCCAAAGTTACGAAGAAACCAAAGAAGTCATCGATGCCGCCCGCGAAGCCGGGTTCAAATCCGTCAGCGTCGATTTGATTTACGGCCTGCCGCATCAAAACACCGAAAGCATCAAAACCACCATTGACACGGTCTTGTCCCTCAACCCCGACCGCCTCGCCCTCTACCACTACGCCCACCTGCCACATATCTTCAAACCGCAACGCCGTATCGACACCAATGTCGTTCCCGGTAGCGAAGAAAAACTCGATATGCTGCAATATTGCGTTCAAACCCTGACTGAGCGAGGCTACGTTTTCATCGGCATGGACCACTTTGCCAAACCTGACGACGAGCTCTCCATCGCCCTCAAAGAAGGTTTCCTGCAACGAAATTTCCAAGGTTATTCCACCTATGCCGACTGCGACTTGGTAGCGATCGGCGTGTCCTCTATCGGCAAAATCGGCAGCACCTACTCCCAAAACGAGCGCGATATCGATGCCTATTACGCCGCACTCGATGCCGGACACCTGCCCATCATGCGCGGCTACCAGCTCAATCAAGACGACATTTTGCGCCGCAACATCATTCAGGATTTGATGTGCCGCTTCTCGCTCGACTATCGGATTTACGAAAGCGTGTTCGGCATTCCGTTTAGCCGTTATTTCGCGGTCGAACTGGAGGACATGAAGCAACTGGAAACCCTTGGCCTGGTCCGCCTCAAACCGCACGGCCTGACCGTTACGCCGAAGGGGCGTTTCCTGATCCGCAACATCGCCATGGTGTTCGACTATCATCTGCGCCATAAAGAAACCAAAGCCAAATACTCGCAAACCGTATAAACAGGAATGGAAAAGGTCGTCTGAAAATTTTCAGACGACCTTTGTTTTTATTTTCAATACTTTCGGGTAACATAAAACCATATTTTCCGCTTTATCAGAATTCAAAGTTAATTTGTATAGGCGCGTATCCTATGATTACCGAACAGCAAAACGATATCCTCAGTATCAATCAAGTACAGCTTCTCCTTGCTGAAAAACGCACGGCACTTGCTGTCATGCGTACGGGCATTGCTGTTTTCGCACTCCCTTTGTCTATTTTCAGTGCGCTGATTGCGACATCGAAATGGTACGAGGCCGTTGATGTTTGGCCTCTGCTCGTACTGGTCAGTCTGATGAACATCAGCTTGATTATTTTCTCGGTCTATCTGATTACCCGCTCGCTCCGTAGAATGCACCAATATGACCGGCTGATTGCCGGTATCAAATACAACAATCAGTCTTTGCGTAAACTGATTAAGTCATAAAATGTAGATAGTTGGGGATGAACGTAGGTCGTCTGAAAATCAAAATATAACGGAACTCCAGATATGTATTAAAACATGATTCTGCCAAACATACCGTAATTGTTCTTGGTGACGTTACTGTACACTTTGCTCCCCTCATTTGAATTGATACGATACCATTGCAGTAATTGGGATTAAAATGAACAACAAATATAAAGAATGGATAAAAATCATACTGCTCCCTCATTTAATAACGGCTATTTTTTTAGGGCCGACAATAATTGTTTTTTGGTCAGGTGGATTTATCGGTCTCTATTCTGTTATAAACGTGTTCAGTGAATTAGGTTCGCTTAAGTATTATATTTATATTGGAATTCCTTTAATTTTTATAATGTTCTTACTTGGGTTTTATTGGAAAAATCTGAAAATAGGGAAGATACTGACTTCTTCTGCGATATATTTATGGTTTCTCTTAGGTTTTTTATGCCTAGGGTGGCAGATATAAACTTATTGAAATGATCAACTCAATTTGATATTGGTAGGAACCCTGCTGGATACACCGTTCGTATTTAGACAAATACGAATGCAGTCTGCAATTTTGGTTTATCCGGTCTCAGGTCTCAAACGCTTTTAAAATATGGATCAACCCGATTTCTTCCCCATTCCCAGCCCCTGCATCGGCGTTTGCGAAGCCAATGCCAAAGGCTATTGCAAAGGCTGCCTGCGCAGCCGGGAAGAGCGCTTGTATTGGCACCAGATGACCGACAGCCAAAAACATCAAGTCATGCACCTCCTAGCCCTCAGGAAGGCCAAAATCCGCAACCGCAAAACAGAAAAGCCCGACACGGGCGAACAACCGGTTCAAAACCTGCTCGACTTCTAAACCGCCCTCACCGCACACCACAATAAGGAAAAACATGAAAAAACTGCTTGCCTGCCTGCTTGTACCATTGACCGCCCTCGCCCTGGGCGCCTGCAAACCCGCCTCAACTTCACCCGACAGCAAACCTACCGAACTCAACTGGCAGCAGCCCAAACTCACCAGCAATGTTTGGAAAATCAGCAAAGAAGGCCAACCCGATTCCTATCTGCTCGGCACCATCCACATGGGGCAAACCAATCAAACCTTGTCTTCCGATGCCCTCAAACTATTACAATCCGCCGACCAATTGACCACAGAAGTTGACGCATTGCCGGACAGCAGTCCGGAAACAAAAAAAATGTATCAAAAATACTTCAAAGAAGTCATGAGTACCGAACCACTCAGCCGCAAGCTTGGCAAAACAGATTTCCGCCTTTTACAAGAAATCTATTCACAAAATGAAGAAAGCCGACCCATCGCCAAAATTGCCGACAAACTCCACCCGTGGGCAGCATTGGTTTTTGCCGGCAGCTCATTTCCCCGAGGATATAGCGCAGAAACCGGTGCAGATATGTTGCTGACCAACGCAGCAGTCAATATCAACAAACCGCGTGGTTCATTAGAAAGCTTGGACGAAGTTTCCGCAATCTTCAAAGCACAGCCAGAAGAGACCATGATCAACTTTCTGAAAGCCAGTATTAAAACCAATAAAGAAGAAACCGAAGATGTCAAAAAACTCCATCAAGCCTATTCAGACGGCCGCTTTGAAGAACTCATCTCACTTTTGGAAGAAACCGAACAACGCACCCTCAAACGTGTTGATGCCAAATACGCCAAAGCCATGTCCGATTGGCTGAAAAACGACCTCCTGATCCGTCGCAACTTGGCATGGTTGCCTGAAATCCGCAAGCAATCCGCCAAACAAAGCACCCTCTTTGCCGTCGGCATTGCCCATTTAACCAGTGAAAAAGGCTTAATCGAACTATTGCGTCAAGAAGGCTATCAAGTGACGCCCGAACCCAAAGTCCTGATTTGACAATAAACCCCAATCCAACAACAAGGCCGTCTGAAAGTCTTTCTTTCAGACGGCCTTTATTTAATCTCTATTAAATGAAGCGGTAAGCAATATTGAGGCAAAATCAATCGCCCAATGCCGCTACCATCACCGCTTTAATCGTGTGCATCCGGTTTTCTGCCTGATCAAACACGATGCTGGCTTCGCTTTCAAAGACTTCTTCCGTTACTTCCACACCATTCAGGCCGAATGTCTCATAAATCCATTCGCCGACTTTGGTTTCGCGATTATGGAAAGCAGGCAGGCAATGCATAAACTTGACTTGCGGATTTTCAGCCACGGCCATTAATTCGGGCGTAACTCGGTAATCTTTCAGCAAATCGATACGTTCCTGCCAAGCCTCTTTAGGCTCGCCCATGCTGACCCACACATCGGTATGGATAAAATCCACGCCTTTCACGGCTTCCTGAGCATTCTCCGTCAATAAAATCCGTCCGCCGGTCTCTTTGGCAACAGCCTGCACCGTCTCGATAATGTTTTCAGACGGCCACAAACTTTTCGGCGCACCGATACGCACGTCCATGCCCAGTTTCGCAGCCAACACCAGCAACGAATTGGCCATGTTGTAACGCGCATCGCCGACGTAGGCAAACGCAACTTGGTTCAAAGGCTTGCCGCTATGCTCGCGCATCGTCAGCGCATCGGCGAGCATTTGAGTCGGGTGGAACTCGTTGGTCAGACCGTTGAACACAGGCACGCCTGCATACTTGGCCAGCTCTTCCACCACATCCTGTCCAAAGCCGCGATATTCGATGCCGTCAAACATCCGCCCCAAAACACGCGCCGTATCCTTAATGCTTTCCTTATGCCCGATTTGGCTGGCGGACGGCTCCAGATAAGTTACCCCTGCCCCTTGGTCGCGCGCGGCCACTTCAAACGCGCAACGGGTGCGGGTTGATGTTTTCTCAAAAATCAGGGCGATGTTTTTTCCCTGCATCCGCTGCACCTCGTTTCCTGCTTTTTTAGCGGCTTTCAATTCGGCGGCAAGGTCGAGATAGGCAGTAATTTCTTCGGGCGTGAAGTCCAGAAGCTTCAAGAAATGGCGGTTTTTCAGGCTCATGTCGTATTTCTCTTTTCTAGCGTGGGCGTTGCCCAACATTTTTCTCCGTGCAGATTTTGCCGGACTTCCCCGACCTTCTGCTGCTCAATTTTTCAGAATGCGAAGCCTACCCGTAGCGCGGCCCCTTATCCTCTATCAAAACTCAAAACAAGGCCGTCTGAACCTCGCCGCGCTCCAAAGCAAGCAACGATTGTTTGCGGTTCAAACCACCTGCGTAGCCGGTCAACTTGCCGTCGCTGCCAATGACGCGATGGCAGGGAATCAGGATGGACACTTTGTTCTGCCCGTTGACAGCGGCAACAGCGCGAATGGCCTTAGGATTACCCAACTGTTGCGCCTGCTCCTTGTAGCTGCGCGTTTCGCCGTAAGGAATGGTCAGCAACGCATTCCATACCTGCTGCTGAAAGGCCGTGCCTATCATTTCCAAAGGCGTCGCAAAAACTTTCAGACGGCCTTGGAAGTATAAATCCAATTCTTGGCGCAAAAGTTGCGTTTGCTCATTTTCTTGGAAAATAAACTGTCCGTGCAAAGCTTTTTGGACAGCCGTGATTTCCTGCTCTAGCTGTTTCTGCCCGACAAATTCCAGCAGACACAAACCCTTGCCACCGAACACCGCCAGCATCTCGCCCAAAGGCGTGGTAATGGCGGCAGTAGTTAATTCGTTCGGACTGTCAGGATAACGCGTTTCCAACAGTCGGATAGCTCGGCGGATACGGACATATTCTTCAGGCGCACAACCGATACAGTCAATAAAATCCTGCTCAAACTGCTTGGCTTCGTGTTCCGTAAAATACTCGTGCAGCAAGGCTTCGAGGCCGGTGGAAAAATCGGTTTCCAGTCGCTCGCGGATTTCATTCCACTTTGATGGAAGCTCGTTTAAAGAAGGCAGAGTAATCATCTGCATTTACTCCCGATAATCAACAAACCCCAAACGATTACCCGACGGATCAAAAAATTCCACAGCCCATCCGGTACGAATACGGAAAGGTTCACTTAGAAAACGGATATTTCTACCCTGTAACGCCGCATACTTCGCCTGCACATCATCCACTTCAATCCACACAGCAGGTGTCATATTGGGAAATTTATTCCGCTCTTTGAGAATGATGGCAGCTTCTTCTTCGCCCACCCGAAAAGCAACCATGCCACTTTCGGAAAAGTCGAATTTAACGGGCAAATCCAGTACATCTTGGTAAAAACGGCAACTGGTAACCAGATCATCTGCGGGAAAGAAAAAATTATCGTACTTCAATTTTTCTCCTTATCAACTAATTGTTATCACAGTATTACCTAAGAAAAATATACACCATTTTATCAGGCTAATATCCTACTTTTCAGACGGCCTTTTCACTTCAACAAACGTTTCAACATACCTTCATACACTGCCGACAGCTTCGGAATATCTTCCAAACGTACGTTTTCGTTGATTTGGTGGATGGTCGCGTTGGACGGGCCTAACTCGATGAGTTCTTTGGCAATGGCTTTGATGAAGCGTCCGTCCGAAGTGCCGCCGGTAGTGGACAATTCGGCCTCAACGCCACAAATCTCGGCAATGGCTTCACGTGCTACGTCGGTCAGTTTTCCTGCCTGAGTCAGGAACGGTTGGCCTGAACAAGACCACTGCAAATCGTATTGCACACCGTGTTTATCCAAAATGGCATGGACGCGTTGTTTCAGCCCTTCTTCGGTAGACTCGGTAGAAAAACGGAAATTGAATTTGACGTTCAGCTCGCCCGGAATCACATTGGTCGCGCCTGTACCGCCGTTAATATTGGAAATTTGGAAACTGGTCGGCGGGAAGTATTCGTTGCCCTCGTCCCAAACTTCCTGCGTCAGCTCCAGCAAGGCCGGAGCAAAAGTATGCACGGGATTGATGGCCAAATGCGGATAGGCAATATGGCCTTGCTTGCCTTTGACGGTCAGGTTGCCCGACAACGAGCCGCGTCGGCCGTTTTTCAACATATCGCCCAATTTATCCACGGCAGTCGGTTCGCCTACGATACAGTAATCAATCAACTCGCCGCGCGCTTTCAACACATCGACAACTTTGGTTGTACCATCCAATGCATCTCCCTCTTCGTCGGAAGTAATCAGGAGCGCGATACTGCCTTGATGGTCGGGATGTTCGGCAACGAAACGCTCGCAGGCGGTAACGAAACAGGCAATGCTGGTTTTCATATCCGCCGCGCCGCGACCATACAGACGGCCTGCACGCTCGGTCGGTTCAAACGGTGGCGAATCCCATTTGTCAACAGGGCCTGTCGGCACGACGTCGGTATGTCCTGCAAAGCAGAACACCGGAGCCTGTGTACCGCGGCGCAACCAAATGTTTTTGGTGTCGCCGAAATGAAGCTCTTCTACGGCAAAACCGATTTTTTGCAGGCGTTCGGCCAGCAGTTGTTGGCAGTTTTGGTCATCCGGCGTAACGGACGGGCGGGAAATCAGCGCTTTGGCGAGTTCTAGGGATTGGGTTTCGATCATTGTGTTCACTTTGAAAAACAGGCCGTCTGAAACGTTCTGAATATAATTTTCAGACGGCCTTGAGTTTATTTGAAGATACTGAATGGGCAGTTTGTCTTTCTGCGTCCTGAGTTATTTTCCATGGCAAGCTTCATAAAGCGGCAGTAAGTCTTCCACTGTTTCCACTATCCATTTCGCGACATCCTGCTTGCCCAAATCATCGCGTTCGATGTGTTTGCCGATACAGAAGAAATCTTTATCGTCTCGAAGCTTTCTATCGCCGTCGCTTTGTTGGGCGACGGTACGATAATCGTCATATTCGCTTTCCGCACCGTGCCACATATCGAAGGAAGCGTATTTTTCGGTATCAAAATTATCCAGCCAGCGGTTGTAATCGGGCAACGCAATGGGGGAAACATCGGCTTTATAGCAGTGCCAATCCAAGCTGACGCTCAAACGGCGGCGGTTGAGCAAAATCGATAAAATTGCTGCGGAATTTTTATATTGTTCGTATTTGAAATAGGCAAAGAAATGGGCGCGGACCTGCCAGCCGTTACACCAGCGTTCGATATGCGGCGGTGCAAACGGCGCACCCAATTCGGTGGCAACCTGCTGGATCAGCTGCTGCCATACCTGCCAGTTTTCTTTATAGTCCGCCTTGATTTGCGGAATACTTTCAGGCTGGTATTTTTTAAGCTGGGAAAATTGGAAAAAGGGAATATTGAACAAATCGCAACTTTTTGGGGTCAGCATAATATATCCTTGAGACGATTGTTTCAGACGGCCTTATTTGCGGCGGCGTGCAGCCATAATTTCGCCGATTTCGGTCAGCTTTTCTTTAGGGATAAAGGTTTTGCCCATATCAAACAGCGGCTCTTCAATCGCCAGATGAACATCATATCCTGCGACAAAGCGTTTGAACGTTTCCGCATCGGGGACATAGGCGTTGTCTGCTTCGAGTTTGGCGAATTCGGCGGATACTGCCGCCCAATTGTTGTGCAGGCTGATATGTTGGCGCAAAAGCTCGTCAACGCTTTCTTGAGCTTGCGGCGCATATTGCAATAGAAGCGGGAAGAAATTTTCTTCTTCATCTTCATGGTGCAACGGCGCGGCAACATTAAAATACTGGGCAATCTGGCGGATGGTTTGCAAAACGATTTGATTGCAGCCGTTTTCGGCAATATAGTCCGACAACATGGCAACCTGGCTGCAGAAACGGCGCACTTTGCCATGACAGGCGTACAGCATTTCAATGGGTTCGGCAAAAGTAACGCTTTTGGTTTCAAACGGATTCATGGTTTTGAGGTTTTATTTTTAAATTAATGTTTCCAGATTATAACAAAACAGCCTGCGCAAGGCAGGCTGTCTGTTTTTAAGCTTAAAGCGGATTAGTCAACCAAAGTAACTTTACCGTTCATCAAAGCACCGTGACCTGGGAAGGTACAAGCGAATTTGTATTCGCCGCCGGCCAATTTAGCAGGATCCAGAGTCAAGGAAGATTCTTCGCCGCCGCCAACCAGTTTGGTGTGGGCAACAACGCGTGCGTCGTCAGGTTTAACGTAGTCAGTTGCAGCGGCACCGGCACCGTCTTTGAAAATACCGTCCATGTCTTCGGCTTTACCGATGACGATGTTGTGACCCATGCTTTCTTTAGGTTGGGTACCGGTGTGTTTCAAAGTGATGGTGAATTCTTTACAAGCTTTGCTTACTTGGATTTCTTTAGTGTTGAACTGCATAGCGTCGTTGGCTTCAACAGTAGTTGCGCAGTTGCCGGCAGCAGGAGCGGCGGCAGCATCGGCCGGAGCAGCTTCAGATGCAGGAGCGGCATCGGCAGGTGCAGTAGTTTCTGCAGGAGCAGCTTCAGAAGCAGCGGAAGCAGCAGGTGCTTCAGCAGGTTTTGCAGCTTCTTGAGAGCATGCAGCCAAGCCGATAACGGCAGCGGAAATCAGAGCCAGATAAGCTTTCATTGATGTATCTCCTAATGATGAGAGTCTTGTTAAGTTCTATTAATAGAACCCGCGCGAATATATTAACAAAGGCAAATGCCAAACTTAAACTTATTCACGCAGAGCGATAAGAAATTCAGGCGTTATTTTGCTACAAACTTCGCACGAAATCAAAGTTTCAGGCCAAGTTTACATCAGTTTACCTAAAAGAAAACAGTTACTGTTTAGGTCGTATTTCTTTAGTATTAGATGCTATCAGTCAAATGAAATAAGTTTTAACATTTATTAACCATAATCTCATTCGGCATGATTTTAGCGGCCGTGCTTGCGTACCAATTCTGCCAATGCCGCTGCCAATTCGGGATGCCTGCCTTCCAATTTGGCCGCAGCCGCATCGAAGCTGTCCAAAGCGGCCTCGCTCAATCGCAAGCTGTTGGTTTTCGGCTGGGACAGAGGTTTGGGGACCACCCTGACCGCCACTTCCCGTATTCCGTCGTGCAACGCTTGCAACTTGGGCAACATGGCAGGCAGGATCATTTTCAAACGCGAAGCAGCCATATTGTTGGCGGCCAGCAAAACCAATCTTCCATCTTCAACACAGGCCGTCTGAAAATGCGGATGCAGGTTGACCGGCAAAACCGTTTTGATTTTTGCATCCAATTTCCGCCATTGTTGCGATTGTTGCAACAAGCCCGCCAATAAGCGGTCGCGCTTGCCCAATTGTGCTAAATCCATATATTTCAGACGGCCTTTCAGTAAATTAACCAAACAATTACAATTGAAATACAGCAAAACCGCCTTTATTTCAAACAGCATTACCGCGTTATACAAGCGCTTGTGTTAAAATCCCAATTTCGCCCACTATTATATCAAGGCGCAGGAATTATTCATGCTGACAAACATTGCTAAGAAAATCTTCGGCAGCCGCAACGACCGCCTGCTGAAACAATATCGTAAATCCGTTTCTAAAATCAATGCACTCGAAGAACAGATGAAAGCGTTGAGCGACGCGGATTTACAGGCCAAAACCGCCGAGTTCAAACAACGCCTCGCTGACGGACAAACGCTAGATGATATTTTGGTTGAAGCCTTTGCCGTCTGCCGCGAGGCATCCCGCCGCGTATTGGGCATGCGCCACTTCGATGTACAGCTGATCGGCGGTATGGTCCTGCACCATGGCAAAATCGCCGAAATGCGTACCGGTGAAGGTAAAACTCTGGTGGCTACCCTTGCCGTTTACCTGAATGCATTGTCAGGAAAAGGCGTACACGTCGTTACCGTCAACGACTACCTTGCCTCCCGTGACGCAGGCATTATGGAGCCGTTGTACAATTTCTTAGGCTTGAGCGTCGGCGTGATCGTAGCCGATTTGCAACCTTTCGAACGCCAAACCGCTTACGGTGCCGACATTACTTACGGTACAAACAACGAATTCGGCTTCGACTACCTGCGCGACAATATGGTGACCGACCAATACGACAAAGTTCAGCGCGAATTGAACTTTGCCGTTGTCGACGAAGTGGACTCCATTTTGATCGACGAAGCGCGTACGCCGCTGATTATTTCCGGCCAGGCAGATGACAACATCCAGCTCTACCGCGTGATGGATGCCGTTCCGGCCCACCTTATCCGCCAAGAAACCGAAGAAGGCGAAGGCGATTACTGGGTAGATGAAAAAGCACACCAAGTTATTCTGAGCGAAGCCGGTCACGAACACGCCGAGCAAATCCTGACCCAAATGGGCTTATTACAGGAAAACGACTCGCTCTACTCTGCCGCCAATATTTCCCTGATGCACCACCTCATGGCGGCATTGCGTGCGCACACCCTGTTCCACAAAGACCAACACTACGTCATTCAAGACGGCGAAATCGTGATTGTGGACGAGTTCACAGGCCGTCTGATGGCCGGCCGCCGTTGGTCCGAAGGCTTGCACCAAGCCGTTGAAGCCAAAGAAGGCGTAGAAATCAAACGCGAAAACCAAACGCTTGCCTCCATTACCTTCCAAAACTACTTCCGCCTGTACAGCAAACTGTCCGGCATGACCGGTACGGCCGACACCGAAGCCTTCGAGTTCCAAAGCATTTACAACCTCGAAACCGTCATCATCCCGACCAACCGTCCGGTACAACGTAAAGACTTCAACGACCAAATCTTCCGCTCGGCCGAAGAAAAATTTGAAGCCGTTGTCAAAGACATCGCCGAATGTCACAAAAACGGCCAACCGGTTTTGGTCGGTACCACCAGCATCGAAAACTCCGAACTGGTTTCCCGTTTGTTACACGAAGCCGGTCTGCCGCATAACGTCCTCAACGCCAAAGAACACGAGCGCGAGGCATTGATTGTGGCCCAAGCCGGTAAAGTCGGCGCAATTACCGTTGCCACCAACATGGCCGGCCGCGGTACCGATATTGTCTTGGGCGGCAACCTCAAACATCAAATCGAAGCCATCCACGCCGATGAAACCCTGAGCGAACAGCAAAAACAAGCGCAAATTTCCGCCCTTGAAAGCGGTTGGCAAACCGAACACGACCAAGTTGTGGCCGCAGGCGGTTTGCACATTATCGGTACGGAACGCCACGAAAGCCGCCGTATCGACAACCAATTGCGCGGTCGTGCAGGCCGTCAGGGCGACCCCGGCTCCAGCCGTTTCTATCTGTCGTTTGAAGACCCATTGCTGCGCCTCTTCGCTCTCGACCGTGCCGCCGCCATCCTCAACCGTCTGGCACCCGAGCGCGGCGTTGCCATCGAACACGGCCTGCTGACCCGTCAAATCGAAGGCGCGCAACGTAAAGTCGAAGGTCGCAACTTCGATATGCGTAAACAGGTTTTGGAATACGATGACGTTGCCAACGACCAACGTAAAGTGATTTACCATCAACGCAACGAAATCCTGACGACTAAAGACGTCAGCGATTTGACTCGCGAAATCCGCGCCGACGTTATCAGCGACTTGGTTGATTACCACATTCCGCCTGACAGCATGGAAGAGCAATGGGACATTCCGGCACTTGAGCACCAACTTGCCGCTGATTTCCGCCTGCATGTCGATATTAAAGGCTGGTTGAAAGAAGACAGCACTTTGGACAACCAAGACATTAAAGAGCGCCTTATCAAACGCATCGAAGACGAATATGCTGAGAAAGTCGAATTGGTCGGCAAACAAGCCATGTCGGATTTCGAACGCAACGTTATGCTGCAAGTTATCGACAACCAATGGCGCGAACACCTCGCCGCCATGGACTACCTGCGCCAAGGCATCCATCTGCGCAGCTATGCTCAGAAAAATCCGAAACAAGAATACAAACGTGAAGCTTTCATCATGTTTGAAAACCTGTGGCGCAGCATCAAACAAAACATTGCCGCTTTGCTGACTGCTGTTCAAATCGAGCGCAACAGCGAATACGACCACACTGCCGCACAAAGCGTCAGCGATGTTCAAACCGTCCACTCCGACGCGCCCGATATGGAAGAATTGCTCGGCCAATCGCAAACCGATTTAGTGACCGAAGCATTCGATCCTGACGGTACCGACTTCAGCCCTGAAGCGCTTGCCCAAAACGGCCTGATTGTTCACCGCAACGATCCTTGCCCTTGCGGCAGCGGCCTGAAATACAAACAGTGCCACGGTAAATTGAACTAAGCAGTCAATTCAAAAGGCCGTCTGAACGGTGAAACGAGAATCTTTGATTTCGTTCTCACATCTGTTCAGACGGCCTGAGAATTATCCAAATAAAAAATTTCCAAACCCAATTTCAAAAGAGTATCCCTATGGCAGGCAATACTTTCGGACAAATCTTTACCGTTACCACTTTCGGCGAAAGCCACGGCGCAGGCTTGGGCTGCATCATTGACGGCTGCCCGCCCGGATTAGAATTGAGCGAAGCAGATATCCAATTTGACCTTGACCGCCGCAAACCCGGCACCAGCCGCCACGTTACCCAACGCCGCGAAGCCGACCAAGTCGAAATCCTCTCCGGCGTATTCGAAGGCAAAACCACCGGCACTCCTATCGCCCTCCTGATCCGTAATACCGACCAACGCAGCAAAGACTATGGCAATATCGCCACCAGTTTCCGTCCCGGCCATGCCGATTACACCTACTGGCACAAATACGGCACACGCGACTACCGCGGCGGCGGTAGAAGTTCCGCCCGTGAAACCGCCGCACGTGTTGCCGCCGGAGCAGTCGCTAAAAAATGGCTGAAAGAAAAATTCGGCACGGAAATTACCGCCTACGTTACCCAAGTAGGCGAAAAAGAAATCCAGTTTGAAGGTTACGAATATATTTCCCAAAACCCCTTCTTTGCCGCCAACCAAAGCCAAATTGAGGAATTGGAAAACTATATGGACAGCGTGCGCAAAGCATTGGATTCCGTCGGCGCGAAACTGCATATCGAAGCGGTTAACGCCCCCGTCGGCTTGGGCGAACCGGTTTTTGACCGTCTCGATGCAGAAATTGCCTATGCCATGATGGGCATCAATGCCGTCAAAGGCGTAGAAATCGGCGCAGGTTTTGATAGCGTAACGCAACGCGGCAGCGAACACGGCGACGAACTCACACCACAAGGCTTTCTATCCAACCACTCAGGCGGCATCTTGGGCGGCATCAGCACCGGGCAAGACATTCATGTGAATATTGCCATCAAACCGACCAGCTCCATCGCCACACCGCGCCGCAGCATCGATATAGAAGGCAATCCTGTCGAGCTTGCCACACACGGCCGCCATGACCCCTGCGTCGGATTACGCGCTGCTCCGATTGCCGAAGCCATGCTGGCATTGGTATTGATTGACCACGCCTTACGCCATCGTGCACAAAATGCCGATGTACAGGTCAATACACCGGACATCACTAAATTGGAAAAATAACCGTTTATTTCTGAATATTCTCAGAAAAATTTAGCCAAATCACAGTCTTTATACTACAATAGCACCTTATTGCCGTATGAAGAAAATACGGATTTAGATTAGAGGAATACAACCGCAATGACACAAGAAACCGCTTTGGGCGCTGCGCTGAAATCTGCCGTCCAAACCATGAGCAAGAAAAAACAAACAGACATGATTGCCGACCACATTTACGGCAAATATGATGTGTTCAAACGATTCAAACCGTTGGCTGTCGGCATCGACCAAGATTTGGTTGCCGCCCTGCCCCAATACGACCCTGCACTGATTGCACGCGTACTGGCCAACCACTGCCGCCGCCCACGCTATCTGAAAGCCTTGGCCCGTGGCGGCAAGCGTTTCGACCTGAACAACCGCTTCAAAGGCGAAGTCAGCGCAGAAGAGCAAACCATCGCCCAACAGCATCCTGCCGTTCAACAGGCATTGGCTGCACAAGCCGAACGCCAAGCCGCTAAAGCCGCCGCTGAAGCAGAAGCGGCTCCTACTCAAGCTGAGGAGACCAACGAAGCTGCTGAATAATGTTCAGACGGCCTGTCATAGCTTGTTCTAAATAAAGACCCCAATTCAATGACTTTCTTAAATGTCGTTGAATCGGGGTTTTTATTACTGAGTCTTATCTGATCGTGAACTGATTAAAAATAGTTTTACTTTTTTCTCACTAAGCTAATTTTTGAAACCAAAATCTTGTCCAAGCTATTCCCAACAAGGTATTTCTCTATCACCTTGATTATTCTTGTATCAGTTCAAACATTGAAAAGCATGATTTATGCATCGTTAAAACAAACTAAAATCTATCCCTTACAAAAATAAGTAAAGGCCGTCTGAAATCTATCTTTCAGACGGCCTTTTTCAATCAAGTAATCTTAAAACACGGCCTGCAAAACCAAATAGCTGACAACAGACAAAACGGCAGCAGCAGGCAAGGTAATGACCCAAGCAAGGCCGATCGGTTTCATCAATTTCCAGTTGGCATTGCGGTTAACCAAGCCGATACCCAAAACGGCACCCACCAAGATATGGGTACTGGAAACAGGCAAGCCCATAAATGATGCGGCCATCACGACGGCGGCGGCAGAAAGCTCGGCTGAGAAGCCTGACGCAGGGTGCATTTCTGCCAAGCTGGTACCTACGGTTTTAATCACTTCTTTACCGACAAACCACAAACCGACGATCAAAGCGATACCAAAAGTTAACATGGCAATCGGCGGCACGGCGTTTTGAGCAGTAATGCTGTTGGTACGCAGCACATCCATAATCGCGGCAAACGGACCAATCGCATTGGCAATATCGTTCGCACCATGGCTGAATGCGAAACCGCAAGCGGTAAATACCTGCATCCATGAGAACATTTGGAAGGTTGATTTATCCAAATCTTTGCGTTTCAAACTTTTGGCGAATACAAACGTACCCATCCAAATAGCCGCACCGATCATGAAAATGGTCAGGAAGCTGTTGACATTGCTCATGCCCAAATGCAGATTTTTCAGACCTTTGAAAATCAACATAGCCGCAATCATCATACCGCCGACAGAAGCAATAAACGGCACCCAGGAATGCAGGGCTTTGTAAGAATCCACTTCGCCCTTACGACTGTCAAAGCGGTACAGGCCGCGATAATACTCAGACTGCAACTCTTCGGGATCAAAGTCCGGCTCATCATAAATTTGGGCATCATGCGCCATTTTGGTGGCGTATTCGACTTTTTCAGATTCACTCAAGGCCTCAAAAAACTGGCGGTGCTCTTCTTTATAGGCTTTCTTCTCCAGTTTGATGCCTTTCAGCGTATTGCCGGCCCAAGAGTTGTAATCCAAAACATTTTTCTTGATTCGTGAAAACAACAGATAGGAAACGATGCCGCCCAAAACCGGGGACAAAATCCAAGACAAGGCAATCTCGCCCAATTTATCCCACTGAATCAATGCAACGGAATCTACGCCGTTTAACGTCGCCATGCACAATGCACTACCGACAATACCGCCGATAATCGCATGTGTCGTCGAGACAGGAAGGCCTTTGTGCGAGGCAAAAAGCAGCCACAATGCCGCAGCCAAAAGCGCAGACATCATAATAAAGACAAACTGCATCGGATCCAAATGCATTGCATTCAAATCGACAATACCCTTGCGGATGGTATCTGTTACCTCGCCGCCGGCAATCACTGCGCCACTGACTTCAAATACTGCCGCAATCAGCAAGGCTTGCGGAATGGTCAATGTGCCGGAGCCGACACTTGTACCGAAAGAGTTGGCAATATCGTTACCGCCCACATTAAACGCCATGAAGACGCCGAAAAAGGTGGCAAGGATAAACAGGCCGGAGTGGTTGTAATGGGTATAACCCAGGCCCCAATAAATAAAATAGCCGACCATGCTCACAAGCATAGCGGCGAAAGCCGTATTAATCAGCTTCAAGTTCGCACTCGACTGAGTTTGAGCCATGGAAAGTTTCCTTTTGGAAAACATGTTGAGTCGCGCTATTTTAACCTCTTTGTAATCTTTCTTGCACCAACTATTTACATTAAACGCCGAAATTCCCGTAAAAACGTCAAAAGGCGTTAAAATGTCGTTTTACCTTCCCTTTCTGTAACCGAAATGCAACCCCAATACTATATCGGCATCATGTCCGGGACCAGCATGGACGGTGCCGATGCCGTACTAATTCAAATGCAGGGCAAGCAATGGCAACGCGCCGTCGCCCACAGCTTTCTACCCTATTCAGACGGCCTGCGCCAAGAATTGTTAGCACTGCAAGACATAGGCGAAAATGAATTGCACAGAAGCAATATCCTGGCGCAAACACTCAGCCGCCTATACGCCCAAACCGTACAGCAACTATTGACAGAGCAAAACCTGTCTGCCAAAGACATTGCCGCAATCGGCTGTCACGGACAAACCATCCGCCATGCGCCTGAACACGGTTACAGCATTCAACTGGTCAACCTCTCGCTTTTAGCCGAACTGACCGGCATTTTCACGGTCGGCGACTTTCGCAGCCGCGACCTTGCCTGCAACGGTCAAGGTGCACCCCTCGTCCCAGCCTTTCACGAAGCGCTGTTTCGAGATGCGAATGAAACCCGAGCCGTACTCAACATTGGAGGTATTTCCAATATCAGCATCCTCCCGCCCGACAGCCCTTCTTTCGGCTTCGATACCGGCCCCGGCAATATGCTGATGGATGCATGGATGCAACATATCTGGCAGCAGCCTTACGACAAAAACGGGGAAAAAGCCGCACAAGGCAAAATCCTCCCCGACCTACTCGCTAACCTGCTCGACCATCCTTACTTCAGCCGCCCTTATCCCAAAAGTACAGGCCGAGAGTTGTTTTCCCTAAGCTGGCTTCAAGGCCGTCTGAAAGGTAATGAAAAGCCGGAAGATGTGATACGCACATTGGTCTTTTATACTGCACAAACTATTTTTGACGCGACCAAACAAGCTGCTCCGGCGATTCATAATCTTTATATCTGCGGCGGTGGCATCCGCAATCCAGTGTTAATGCATGACTTGGAAACCCTGTTTTCTCCCAACACCCAATTGCACAGCACAGCCAAGCTCCATCTTGACCCGCAATGGGTCGAAGCCGCCGCTTTTGCCTGGCTTGCCGCCTGTTGGTGCAATCAAGTTCCAAGCAATCCCCACCATGCAACCGGCGCACATTCACACCGGATTTTAGGCTCTGGACATTACGGCAACTAAAGTTGAATCAATAAAAAGGCCGTCTGAACATTTTCAGACGGCCTTTACTAATTAGCCTTCACTTATTCTTCTTCCGGCAAACGGTTGATTTTCACACGGGCAATCCGTTGTCCGTCTTTTTCAACCACTTCAAAACGCCAGCCGTGATAATCGATGAAATCGCCTACATCAGGAATACTTTGCAACTCTTCCATAATCAAGCCGGCAACGGTATGAAAGTCAGCGTCTTCCTCTTGAGCAGGCAAATTTAATTGAGAAGCCAATTCCACATACTCCAATGCACCATCCACAGACAGCGTTTCATCCTGACTGGCTGGAGCAGCCTCTTCTTCCTCACGCTCAAACTCTTCAGGGAATTCCCCGGCAATGGTTTCCAACAAATCTTTCATGGTCACCATGCCCAGCACCGCACCAAATTCATCCACCACCAAGGCATAATCCGCGCTGCTTTGACGGAACAATTCAATCGCATTCAATGCCGTCGTACTGTCCGGCAAAATCAACGGCTGGCGCAAGGCCGTCTGAATATTGATTTCCCCCGACTCAAGCAGCTGGTTCAGCAAATCTTTTTTACTGATATAGCCCAAAGGCTCATCTACACCTGCCTTACCGACAACCAACAAACGGCTATACGGCGTATTTTTCAGTTGCGCATTTTGCTCTTCCCGACTTTGGGAAATATCCAACTTCTCGATTTCCCGACGCGGAATCATCACGCCCATAATCGGACGCTCCGCTAACGTCAGCACGCTGCGAATCATGGATTTTTCGTTTTCTTCAAAATGCTCGTCATCGCCGCCATTATCGCCTGCTTTTGCCAAAATGCTTTCGCGGATACCCATCATACCCAACACATTTTCAGCGGTGCGTTTACGCCAAGAGGTACTGATATAGTCATTTTTGCGGGCATTCTTTTGCGAAACCTGATTAAACAGTTCGATCAAAATCGAGAAGCCGATCGCCGCATACAAATAGCCTTTCGGAATATGGAAATGGAAGGCTTCCGCAATCAGGCTGAAGCCAATCATCAACAAGAAACCCAAACACAACATCACTACGGTCGGATGCTTGTCCACAAAGGCGGTCAACAGTTTGCTGGCGGAAATCATCACCGTCATCGCCACAACCACTGCACCCATTGCCACCACAATATGATCCACCATCGCCACTGCCGTAATGACAGAATCAATAGAGAAAACCGCATCCAAAATCAAGATTTGCGCCACAACGCCCCAAAAGGAAGAATGCTTCTTCTGCCCTTCAGCAACCGCAAATTGATTGTAGCCTTCAAGGCGTTCGTGCAGCTCGGTAGTCGCTTTATAAAGCAGGAAAATACCGCCGGCAAACATAATCATGTCTTTACCGGAAATCTCCAAGCCGCCCAGCTCAAACAAAGGACGCGTCAGCGTCATGATGTGCGCCATAAAGCCCAGCATGAAAATCCGAATAACGACAGCCAAACCCAAGCCCGTTATCCGCGCCCTATCCCGTTGCGACGGTTTGACCTTGTTTGCCAAAATCGCTACGAAAACAAGGTTATCAATACCTAAAACAACTTCCAAAACCAGAAGCGTGGCAAAGCCTATCCAAGTATGCGGCTCGGCCAACCAACTGAAATCCATAATGATTGCGTTCCTTTAAAATACAAAAAGGCAGCCGTTCCGCTTAAAACGGACAGACTGCCAAATTTCGGGCATAAATAAAGGGAAAGAAGCGGTATAACAACTACTCTGCTCTGTGTCTTTCATGAAAAATTTATGCCCCGGTCAAAAATAATGGCAAACAGTTTATCAGTTTGACGAAAGAAAGGCAAAGTCCGACAGCATATTTTCTTTTAAAAACAGCCTACAGCTGCCAACAAATCACTTTCTCCAGCGTTAACAAAAGGAATCGGTCGATATATTTGGTGATCATGGTTTGTTCGGTTTGCCAAAAGAAGATTCTTATAAGAGACCCCCTAAATGCCTGGGTAAAAACTTAGGTTTTTTTACTAAGGTCTCAAGCCGTCTGAAAAATTGGGATTTTTTCAGACGACACGGTTTATATAGACAATAATTTTCTTAGAAAATATAACGATTATATTCTTTCAGAAATTACGGATATACTTAATCTCCATACAGTTAAAGTAATTAATCTGCCATCTAAATAAGAATATTCTAATTGAAGAGCATCATCTTCAAAGCAAATATTTCCAGCTGTAAATGTATTGCCATCTAGCCTACCTGTTATCTTATATTGTGTACTATCACCTATTCTTTCAAAAGGAATAATAACAGATTCATCTGTATCAACCTCTTCCAATATAAACTCATCAATAATGAAATAGTCAAGTTCCACATTGTAAACTTTATTCACTTCAATAGCCATTGGACAACAATTAAGGAAACAATATAGATCGTTATTTTCTATAGAAAAATATGCAAATTCCTCAATTGTTTCATCCATTTTTTTTAGCTTTGCTGAGTAAATCATTTTTAACCTTTCATAAATTATTTTACTTCATAAATTGTTTTATCTTTTGGATTGCTACGATTTATAGCTTTCCAAAACTCTTTTCCACTTTTCACATGGATGGTTGTGATGTAACCTTGATGATTTGTTCCTATAAAGGCTGATGAATTAAGTGTAATCATTTAATCAATTACCATCAAAATATCTTAAAATATTAACCAATAGATAAAATAAAAACCACCATGTAACATGGTGGTTTTCAAATCTGGCTCCCCGACCTGGGCTCGAACCAGGGACCTGCGGATTAACAGTCCGTCGCTCTACCGACTGAGCTATCGGGGAATTAAAAATGGGATTATATAGAAAATATCAGAAGCCTGTCAAGCAACAATCTATATAAAAACAAAAATATTTTTATATCTTTTTAATTTATAAAACTTTTATAAGATTTCAGCAATTTGTTTGGCCGCACGTTTCGCATCCAACAAAATCAAACCCAATTTACCGCTTTCTTTTGCCATCAATGCCAACACTGCATTTTCACCTGCCTGACTCAGCAGAATATAGCCATTTTTACCTTTAACCATTACCTGATCCAACTCACCGCAAGCCAACTCGTGTACGGAACGATTGCCCAATGCCAAAAGCGTTGCCGACATCGCACCTACACGGTCTGCATTCAAATGCGAAGGCAGCATGGTTGCGATTGGCAGGCCGTCTGTAGAAATAACTGCAGAAGCAGTGATATCCGCAGAGGTATTGTTCAAATCGCTTAATACAGAGATCAATAGTTGTTGCATAGTCGCTCCATTCTAAAATAAATATTGGTCAGGCAAAAATCAACGGCTGCCGTATCGGTAGTACAGCACTTTAACCAAAGTAACAAAAGCCTCTTTATTTAAATCAGGCATGCCACCAATTACCAAAATCAGTTTGGTCATGCCAATATACAGTGGGAAAAAGGTCAATTCACTTTGGCCTGAAGGATCGCAAATACCCCATGCGCTATTATTGATATGCAGGTTATTGCGAATCAAAAGACGGTGATTGTCTTCCATTTTGGCCACTTCGCTCGCCAAAAGACCCAATTCTTCTGCTGCCTCGTGATGGAAATTGGCATTGGCAAAATACAAACCGTTTTCATCAGCCAATAAAGCTTTGCCAGAATTAGACAACTGTTCCAACAATGTCGGTAATTGTTCGTCAGTCAGATGGATGTCCTCTGTGCTGATTTCCTCATCACCGTACAAAAACTCCAAGCGTTGGAGGCGATACAACAGGTTTAAAGCGGTATTGATATCGCTGGTGTCTGCCCACGCCAAAAGTTTTTCACTGCTGATGGTTTCAGACGGCTCTGCGCGCAACAAACCATACAATAAAGTTCTGCTGGCGCTGGGCGTATCACTTGAAACGGCATAATACGCACCTGCCGGTGTAATCTTAGGATATAAATTTGATTGTAAAGAGAGTGTCGCTTCCATCTTATACCTCTAATCCGGGGTCAATTGAGAACAACATGGCAGTAACCAATTGTTTTACATCGTCTTCTCGACGTGCATCAATCTCAAAAACCGGTACATTAAAATTATTCTGTGCTAAATATTTTTGATAAACATCTACGCTTGGCAAGGAGCGGATATCCATCTTCGTTACCCCTACAACCAAAGGCGCTTTTTTCAGCAACTCGCGGAACGCATCCAAGAAGAATTGCAAGTCTTTCAATGGGTTGCTTCTTGTATTATCTAAAAGAAGTACCAAGCCCATACTGCCTTGGCTCAGAATTTCCCACATAAAATTAAAACGCTCCTGACCAGGCGTACCGTAAAGGTGAACCTTGGTTTCCTCATCCAAATGAATGACACCGTAGTCCATTGCCACAGTCGTGTACCCCTTGCGGACAAGTGTCATATCGGATGCGGATGCATCGGTTTGAACCGGCGGTTCATCAGATAAAGCTGAAATTGCAGTGGTTTTACCTACGCCAACAGGACCGGTAAAGATAATTTTATTTTCTTTCATGACGTGTCCTTTACGATTTACCCAGCAACTTACGCATCAGGCGTTGCAACAGGCCGCGAGGTTGTTCTTTAGACGGACCGGCAACTTTTTGGGCCTCTTTGCTCATTGCTGTTTCAGGTACATCTTTGCTATTCACATCAATCTGTTCATTCAAGGAAGGCGTATTATTCGCATCTGTTGCAAACTCTGTATCTGTCGCCAAAAAGCCTGTTATATATGTTGCCGATAAATAATTCAAAATATCAGGCATCTCTAATGGCATGACTTTATAAAGAACATTCAGATTAACGGATGTTTTCGTCAGAAATGCCGACAGACGCATAGATTCCGGAACATGCGCCAAACGGGTTAAGTTTGGCCAACGCTTGAGCGTAAAGACAGTTTGCGGCGTCATCGGATAAATCAGACGGCCTGATGCAGTCCAAATAGCCATCTGCCACAAGCATGACATAATGGTGACTTTGGCTTTTTCTTTCCATTGCGGATTATCAGGAACAGCCTTACACACAACTGCCAAGTTATCGTTTTTACACAATTTCTCCAGCTCATTGGCACTGACTGTCAGCAGTACACGTTGAATACTGGGAAACACGATCAATATCGGCTTGCCTTCATGCAAGACGGCAATATCTTGGTGTCCTTGACTGGCAAATTTCAGCGCACCCAACAAGCCTTTATTTGGATTAAATCGGCGAATGGTGGCTTTTCTTGCGCCATCGGAATTTGATTGTCCTTTATTCTCTTCAGCCGCTTGTTGTTCAGACGGCTCAAAAACATTCCCGCCCTGAGCCAGGCTGCGCAAAACAGGAAACAAGGTATCGAATTTAACCGGCTTGGCCAAATAAGGAGTCGTTACGGTTGGCAATTCAGAAGAAAACATTGCCACAGGTACTTCCGGATAAGTTTTCTTCGACTCTTTCCAAGCTTCCACACCTGCCGGAGTATCGGTATCAACCAATACCAAATCCGGTTTTTCATCAGAATCAGGAGAAACGATGACGTAATTCGTCGTATTGTGCATTTTAAATGCCATACGGAATACTGCCTGCTGTTGCTCACCCATCTCCTGTAACATAACCCGTATGGTTTTAATTTTTGGTAAATGATTATTCATTACTCGTACTTTCTACGATTATCTTATTTTTTTGAATATTGGTTCATTCGTTGCAAGAGACGGCTCATTGCCAAGACAACCTCTTCAGGCAGGCTGACAACACGCTCGCGCAACAGGCGCAGGAATTGCTCCAAACGTCCCCAGTCTTCGACGCGTTCGTACAAATCAAACAAGATGATGTACAGCTGCGATTCTTGAGGATACTGTAAAACAGCTTGTTCCAGAGTGCTGATAGCCAAATCCAACTGACCGTAGGCCAACAGAGATTCCACTTCTTTCAGAGCTTCATCAGCAGGTGAAGAGCTTGCGCTGATGACAGAAGAATCTTTTTGAACCAAATCGCGATATTTGGCTTTCATCTGCAAAGAACTTGGCTGAATATAACCGCGCTTCAAACCAATCTCTTTAATTTGCTGTTCAGACGGCCCTTTTTCCAAATCATCAAAAATTTCGTGATAACCAAGGCTATAACCCCAACCAAGCATACGTTCTTTTACTTGACGGCCATATTGGCCCAAAGAGTGGTAAAGCTTCCACAGATGCTTGGCAAACTGCCCTACTTCTTCATTCTGATAATCCAGACGCAAGGCATCGATAATGAGACCAGCAGGTTTCGCAGAAGTTTGGATTGCTTTGTTGTATTGATGCAAAGCAGTCTCGTAACTAATCTTGTCTTTCAGGATTTTTGCACTACGCTCCGGCTTGGCAAAACCAATCACCGCACCCATCTCTTCAGGGCTGATTTCGCCAAAGTCTTTCTTGCCTAATACGATAGGCGCGCGTTTGCCCATACCTGGCACGACGATGCGTTCGGCCGAATCGTTCTCAAAGGCAATGTGCTCGTCGGAAGCAACTTCCAAACCGCTTTGTTCGCCAATTTGACGATCCACTTCCTGCATATTCCAACCGAGATGATGTTCGGCAAAAACGCGCAGGCGCAGGTTGGTTGAATCTAAAGCCAAACCGGCTTTCAAGTATTCAGCTACGCTGTCTTCAGAAAGGGAAGCACTATGGCGCTCAAGCGTATCTGCGAGCATATCGATATTGCCGACGCGCAGATTCAAACCGATTAATTCATGAACCAGTTTTTCCGGCGCACCGTCTTCCAAGGTATTGAGATAACCGGCCAAAGACTCTGCAGCCTTACTCTCATAACCGAACTGTTTATAAACCTGGTATTCGGTCAATGGATCGACTTCTTGCGCAGAAACAGAAGCCGTAGCATTGCTTGAGCCGCTTCCGCCCCATTCCCAATCTTGATTATCTGCATTGGAAACTGTCTGGTTGACTTTCTCAATCCAGTCGTTTCCATCCTCAGAGGAGGCTGTATGAGCGGCAGATTTATGGCCGCCTTTTGATGCATGTGCGCTTTGTTTGCCTGAGTTGCCTCTTTGTTCGCTACTTTGCTTATGACGAACAAAAAACAACACCAGCAAAAAAAGCACCAGCAAAAAAATAGTTAAAAGTTGATAGTTCAAGAACACCTCCCGGTCTTGTGCTGCAAACTGCATTTATTAACATCTGTTGCTTTACACGCAACTTCAACGTTATGAATTCCCCAAACGAATGATGATAACATGAATGCACTCATTTTTACATTAAAAACCCTACTCACATAAAGGACTTGATACCAATTTACAACTCAAACACACCGATGGATTCAACATGCGAGGTTTGTGCAAACATATTCATGATTCCTGCCGCCTTAAACTTATAGCCCTTATCCACCAAGACACCGGCATCCCGTGCAAATGTTGATGGATTGCATGAAACATATACTATCTTCTGAGGCAAAAACGGTTTGTGTAGTGATTTGACAACAGCATAAGCCCCGCTTCTCGGCGGATCGAGCAACATCTTGTCAAATTGCCCCCACGACTCAACAGTCTTTTCATCGGTATCGAACAAGTCTGCAACAGAAAACGTCATATTCTCGGCACAACGATTCAGGCGGGCATTTTCCCTTGCCCTATCTACCAAATAATCAGCGCCTTCAATACCGACAACCGATGCGCCACTTTTCGCCAGCGGCAAACTGAAATTGCCCAAACCGCAAAATAGATCGGCAATCCTCTCCCCTTTTTGAGGGTTTAAAAGTCTGACCGCCCTTGCCACCATCACTTCGTTCAATTGCGCATTAATCTGCGTAAAATCACCCGGTTTGTAAGGCATTTCCACGTCAAATTGAGCAAAATTATAGTTCAGAGCAGGCGCATTCTCGGGATAAAACGGCAAGGACTCGGCATGATCCTGCAGCCATATTTGCCATGCTTTTTCAGCACCCGACAATATCTTATCAAACCAATTACGCAATTCGCTTAATATTTGTCCAAACGGTTGATTTACGAAACGAATGTTGAGTACGGTCACATTTCTCCCGCAATAAAACTCAACAAATTTCACTTTTACACCGTCATCATGCAGTTTTTGCAGCAAATTTCGGACATCAGGCAATTTATTGGAAACATGTTTAGGCAAAATAGGACAATGGCGGATATTGACGACATCATGGCTTTTTTTAGCCTGAAAACCGAGTTTCAGACGGCCTTTTTTATCCACTGCAACACTTAAACGTGCCCTATCGCGATAATACCAGGAGAAACCATATAAAGGAGGCAAAATTATCTCCGGCTTGACCTTACCTATCCGTTCCAACTGCTCTTCCAAAATCCGTTGCTTTAATGCAACTTGCGCACCAAAGGAAACATGTTGGAGCGAACAGCCGCCACATGTATCAAAATAGCAACAAGCTGGTTCAATGCGTTCGGAAGAAGGTTTTAAAACCGTTTCGACCTGAGCTTCTGCAAACTGCTTTTTTTCTTTATGAATAGCAAACGTTACACGCTCTCCGGGCAGCGCACCGCCGATGAATACAGTCTTCCCATCGACTCTGGCAACACCCCTGCCCTCATAATCCAAAGAAAAAACTTCCGCCTCTTGATACCGTTCTTTCACACTCATACCGTTTCCGTCAGACAGCCTCTTACCGGCCGTCTGACTGTCTTCCAATACCGAAAGCGCATATTTTCTCACAAAAACACAGAGTTTCAGGTATCATGCGCCAAAAACTTTCATTTCAATCCCTACAAAAAAAGACGACATGAAAAAATTATTCCTTGGCCTGACAGCCGCTCTTCTGACCTCGGCCGCTGCTGCAAACACACTTATTCCAGACGTCTCTCCCGCCTCTTCCGGACAACACGTCGTTATCAATATTACGCAACAGCGTTTGTTCCTCTACGACAACGGCAAACTGAGCAAAATTTATCCTGTTGCCGTCGGCAAAGCCATGACCCAAACCACACTGGGCGAACACAAAATCGGCGCCAAAGCCTACAACCCGGTTTGGCATATCCCTAAATCCATCCAAAAAGAACGCAATGACGGCGTAAAAAGCGTACCGGCGGGCCCGAATAATCCGCTGGGTCCCGTATTTGTCCGTCTTGGCGACCCCAAATTAAGCCTGGGTATTCACGGCACCAATGCCCCTGCCAGCGTACCCGGCGTCCGCAGCCATGGTTGCGTGCGCATGAAATCGCCTGACGCATTGGAATTTGCCAAAACCATCGCAACAGGTGCTCCTGCCTCCGTTATCTACCAAATGGCAAGCCTGAACGAAGATGCCAACCAAAACTTGTGGCTGGCTGCCTATCGCGACCCGTACAACAAGAAAAACCTTGATACGGCTGCCCTGAAAAAAAGCATTGCCGCTTGGGCAAAAGCGCACGGCAAAACTATTCCTGCAGCGCGTGTGGATGCAATCCTGAAAGGACGCACCGGCGCGGCAAACTGTCTGACCTGCGCCAAAGGCGTGAAACTCAAATCGCCTTTAAAATCTTTGGCATGGACCAGCGGCACGGATGCTTACAGCAAACCCAAAGTCATGCCGAAACCGGCTCCTGCTAAAGATGTGGTATTGCCTCAAGGCACTGAAATCGAAGTCGATGCTACCGACGATACAAACAAAGCAGCATCCGAACCGAAACAAAGCGTTCGTCCGACTCCGGTGAAACCGGCAAAACCTGCTGCCAAACCGGCAACCACTCCTGCCGAGACGCCTGCTTCCGCGCCTAAAGCCGCTTCGGAACCGGCTACTGCCCCGGCCTCTGCACCTGTAAAAGAGGTTCCGGCAAGCAGCGAACCGGAAGATTTGCTGTTCTAAGCAGAACAAAACACATAGCCAAAGGCCGTCTGAAACGAATTGTTCAGACGGCCTTTTCGTATTACTGGATATTGGAAATATAGGCCCCCTCTTAATTCAGACGGCCTTTTTGCTTTCCAAATATTCTGACAAGCCGCGTTCGCGCAAAATACAGCTCGGACATTCATGACAACCACCGACCACGCCGTTATAACAAGTATGCGTCTGCTCGCGAATATAATCCAACACACCCATTTCATCCGCCAATGCCCAAGTTTGCGCTTTGGTTAAATACATCAAGGGCGTGTGGATTTGAAAAGCGTAATCCATGGCCAGATTCAGCGTAACATTCATCGACTTGACGAACACATCGCGACAGTCCGGATAACCGGAAAAGTCGGTTTCGCACACGCCGGCAATGATATGGCGTATCCCCTGCCCTTTGGCGTAAATGGCGGCATAAAGCAAAAACAAAGCATTGCGCCCATCTACAAATGTATTGGGCAGGCCGTCTGAAGCCGTTTCAATCGCCGCCGTATCATCCATCAAGGCGTTATGCGTAATCTGTTGCATCAGGCTCAAATCGAGTACGGTCTGCTTCACGCCCAAATCTTGGGCAATCCAACGCGCGCGCTCCAATTCGATGGCGTGGCGTTGCCCATATTGAAAAGTGATGGCCTGCACATTTTCAAGGCCATAGGTTTGAATTGCCTGAATCAGGCAGGTCGTTGAATCCTGCCCGCCCGAAAAAATAACGAGGGCTTGCTGTTTTTCCATTGTAAATTCCTAGTTTTGTTAACGCGGGAGGTTTGCGAACCGCGTGATTTGAAGATTGACGGATTATAACGGATTTCGTCTATAATCACGGCTCTTCGTTTTCTTTTATTCGGCATAATGATGAGCATCTACGCCCTGAAACCAAAATTTCAAAACCTGTTGCGCCCCATTGTTAAGCGACTGTATCAAAAAGGCATTACTGCCAATCAGGTCACCCTGTTTGCCTGCGCCGTTTCCATTTTGATCGGTTTGCTTTTAGCATTGTTTGCAGGTGTATCCACATTATTCTGGCTTTTGCCGATCTGGTTGTTTGTCCGTATGGCGCTGAATGCGATGGACGGTATGCTGGCACGGGAGTTCGGTCAGCAATCGGCATTGGGCGGCTATTTGAATGAAATTACCGACATTGTCGCCGATGCTGCTTTGTATCTGCCTTTTGCCTTTATCGCGCCCTTCGGCGGTGTGCAAATTGCCCTGTTTATTTGGCTGGCGGCAATGACCGAGTTTTGCGGCGTTTTGGGACAAGTTCATGGCAACGGCCGGCGTTATGACGGGCCATTCGGCAAAAGCGACCGCGCATTCTTTATCGGCGCATTGGCCGTATGGTATGCAATCGCCGGCAGCTTCCATTCGCTTTTCTATATCCTCATGTGGCTGGCCTGCGCGGCATTGGTTTATACCTGCTACAAACGTGTCATCAATGGCTTGAAGGCCGTCTGAAACTTGTCCACGTTCTTGGGTTAATCATCATTGATTAGATTATTTAAACCCATCAACTGTTTTACTGAAAACAAGAAGGCCGTCTGAAACCATAAACTATCGGTTTCAGACGGCCTTTTATCCCTCAGCCAAAATAACTTACTGTTTACCCAGCTGACTGTAATCTACCAACATATACTTGGCAGTAATTTTCTGCGAAGCATTACCTTCATCGCCCATCAGAATCATCTGCGGCTTGCCGTTAACGGTAATCGAATCAACGGCTTCAACATTGGTGATGTGTTGCAGATTAGGCAGAGAGATTTTTTGCGGTTCATCGGTCGGATTACCGCTCCAAGTCCACAGTTGTGAGAATTTCTGTCCATTCTCATCCTTCACTTCATTGGCAATCACATAGGTTTTCAACACAGGATCATAGTTGAGGGAACGGATACCGCCGCCATCAATATCAATCACGGCCACTTCATCAAATTCAGGTTTGGCATTGCGCTCAAATACATCTTTCGGATTGCTGATAAATGCGACCAAAGCCATGTTATTGAACTCAGGATCACGGAATCCTAAAACAAGACGTTTTTTCATCGGATCAAACGCCATACCCTCAATATTGATTTCTTCAAAAGAAACTTCTGCCTTGGTTCGCTCGCGAATCAAATCATGTAGCTTGTGGTCGGTTTCCAAAACCTGCGTCAGATTGTCGTAGCTGGTCAGCCCCAACACATTGCCGTCTTGGATTTTAAAGCGCATCAGGTGTTCGCGGTCGGGCGAACGGTTGCCTTTACGGGTGCGTGAATGTGAAGTCAGCGCGTAGATAAAGCCTTCATCATCGCGCGCCAAAGCCTCCAAGTCGCTGAGACGGCGTTTGAAACCGGTAATCACGCGCGTATCCAATGCCTCGTCTTCCACAAACCTGCCGGTTTTATCAATGCTGACAATACTGAACGCATGGTTGGGTTCGTCTTCCGCAATCAGCAAATTACCGTCCGGAAGCTGTTGTACGGCGGAAGGCTCATACACACCGTTAAACATATTGATTCCCAGCGAACGCAGCTCTGCCGCATTGTTGGCCGGCGGTATCAGCAATGACGGCAATGTTTTCACGCCGATAAACGCCACCAGTGAAGCCAGCAAGCCCCAACGGAATACCGCGTAAGACAAATTGATGTATTTGAACTGTTTGTCCGCCAACAACCCAAGCCAATAAAGATGGTCGCTCATCTTTTCATAGATTTGTTTACGGTCGCCCATAATCTCCTGCATCATTTCCCAATATTGATCTTTTTGCAGTTTCACACGGTCTTCATAAATCAAAATATTGGGTTGGCTGCCGCCAAAAAATCGCGTTTCGGTACTGCTGAGACGGGTTTTCAAATCCCGCAGCTTAGAACGGCCGCGGATAAAATCCTTAAACCATGTCCGCGCCGCCTGCATTTTGCCGATACGTTCCGGCGAAGCAGAAAGCAATGCAAACACGATAGACGCGGCGGCAGTAATCATAAACGTACTGGCCGGAATCAAAAACTCAGGCGACGATGAAAAAATAAATGCGCCCGAAATCATCAGAGCAGAAACAATAAAACCATTCAGCGAAATCATAATGTTCGCTTTAGTTGCCGCCAGCGCCAACAATTCCATCTCCGAGCGTACGGCGTTACGGAACATGGTTTCCACGCCCTTATTCGTACCCAACAAATCAGGTGCATTCAAATCTTCGGCTTTATTTTTTTCTTCTTCGCCTTGTCTTTTTTGCGTTTGGCTTTCTTTTCACTTTTTTCAGACGGCATCTCAGGATGTTCAACTGCTTCCTGACCTTCTACCGCCTCCTGAATTTCTACCTCTTCAGCCGCAACACCAACTTCGTTTTCAACAGTATTGTTTCGATTGCGCTCCCAAAAATCAACGTCCTGTTGGGAATCGGCAGATACGCCGTCGTTTAAAGGTTTGCCTTGGTCGCCCATCTGCTTCTGCCGGCCGTCTCCATTCCAATCATTCAAATCCATATCATGACTCCCAACATCAAACACTTTGAATTAAATGGAAAATAAAAAACATATTTAGTTCATTTATTTTAGGTAATTTACATGCCGCTTACATTCTTTAAATACCTAAATAGCAAACTGCCGCAGAACCCCAAAGTCCTGCGACAACCCGCTTTGCATCAAAATATTAATAATCGATGCGTTCTTTAATAATTTTCAAATCAGGATAAGACAAAACAATGTCGTACTCACGGCCATCTTTAAAAGCCTCGATATCCAACACAGGCTGGCCGCGACGACTATCGGCTTCAACATCGTGAACCTGATAGCCGCGTTGTTCCAACATTTTTACGGCTTTAGCACGGTTTTGCTCGAAGTTCTTGTCGCTGTAGATTTTTTGTTCGATGTAATCGCTGGCACCGGCAGTAGCGGCAGACAAAGCAACGATGGCGGTCAATAAGAATTTTTTCATGTTTGATTTCCTTTTCAAATGTGTATTCGGGTTTCGATGGATGTATTAAAACACAGCAAAATTAGCAGTTAATTAGTGCTTGGTTAAACGCAGTAAAGGCCATCTGAAAACTGTTCAGACGGCCTTTAACCTTAATCGTCAAATTTCAAACGTATTGCCCAAGTGTAAATCCGGAGGGTTAGAAACGATGAAAAGCCTGCAGCGAATATTCACCCAACAAACGGACAAACCATGAACAACTTTTGCGAAATCACCTTTTGCCAACAAATCGGCAGCAACAAACAGCACAACCAAGATGCCCTTTTTAACGGCGAGCAAGTGTTTCAATATAAACTCAAAACCGCTGAAACACGTCTTGAAACCCGTCCACGCTTTATCATCGGGATAGCCGACGGCATTTCCAATAGCAACCGTCCCGAAAAAGCCAGCAAATCAGCCATGCACTTATTAAGCCATACAGCCCAACTCAGCCGTCAAACCATCAATCATATACAAACCGCTTTATCTAAAGAGTTAGCAGAGGATTATTTTGGTTCCTCAACCACTTTTGTTGCCGCCGAAATCGACCAAACCACCGGCAAAACCAAAATCATCAGCGTAGGCGACAGCCGCGCCTATTTGATTGATACACAAGGAAAATGGAAGCAACTGACCCAAGATCACTCGATACTCTCCGAATTGCTGGATGGTTTGTCGGATAAAAAAGAAGAAGGGTTTGCCACCATATATGGCGGCGTTTCTTCTTATCTAGTAGCAGATTATTCCGATTTCCAAGACAAAATGTGCCATGTCGAGCTTACGCTTAAAGCAGGAGAAAGCCTGCTGCTTTGTTCAGACGGCCTAAGCGACGCTCTTTCAGAAGAAATAAGAGAAAAAATTTGGCAACAATATGATAACGATAAGTCCCGTCTGACTGTATTTCGTAAATTAATGGCGAAACAAAAAGTTTAGGGGCTGACGTAGATTAGCAGTTATGCTAG
>NZ_KV830166.1:0-306 GCF_001836705.1 Neisseria sp. HMSC061B04 | reverse complement strand
ACGTAGCCGCCGGTACCGATGATACCGACGCCGTCAACTACAGCCAGCTGAAACAGCAAAGCGCCGCCGCCCGTACCGAAGTTGCCGCCGGCACCAACATCAAAGACGTGGTGAAAACGACCGGCGCCAACGGCCAAGACGTTTACACCGTCAACGCCAAAGGCACGACCGCGAGCGCAGGTTCCGACAAAGTGACCGTCACTGCTTCAGCAGCAGACGCGAACAACGTGACCGACTACAGCATCGACTTGGCGCAAGACACCAAAGACGACATCCAAAAAGGTGTGGATGCCAAAACCACCGTTG